>CAZSJB010000276.1:0-4916 GCA_964606625.1 uncultured Tepidisphaeraceae bacterium
TGGCGCGCGTCCCGCTGGCCAGCGGGCTGCTGTCGGGCAAGTACGCACCGGGACATCAGTTTGATCCGGGCGAAGTCCGCGGCCGCCAGAAGGCGGAACTGCGGGATGCGATCTTGCGCGAGGTCCAGCAAATCGCCCGTGAAGAAGTGCCGTCCGGGGTCGATATGGCCACTTGGGCGCTGGCGTGGTGCCTGCAGCACCCAGCCGTCACCTGCGTCATACCCGGTTGCAAGAATGTGCAGCAGGTGGAATCCAACGCCGCCGCCGTGGATCTCAACCTGGTTCGCGATGATCACCCACAGGCCACCGCTTGAGTGACGCAGGTCACTGGTCCATGCAAAAGGGCGATGCGTGCAGCATCGCCCTTTGGATCAACGATGATATGGCAGCCGATTTACGCGGCTTCCACGCCCAGCAGCCGTTCGGCGCTGGAAACCAGCTTGTCCAGCTTGACGGGCTTGTTGAAGTACTCGCTGACGCCGAGGCTTTCGGCGTACATCTTGTGGCGGGCGCCCTGGTTGCCGGTGATCATGATCACGTGCGGCTTGGCGTTGCGGGGCTTGCGTGCCTTGATCTTCTCAAGGACCAGGAATCCGCTGCGGCCGGGGAGCATCATGTCGAGCACGACCAGATCCGGGTCGTTCTGCTCAGCCAGTTCGACTGCCTTGTTGCCGTTGTTGGCGGTCTCAATTTCCGCCCCGGTCGGCTCGAACGCAGCCTGCATGCTGCTGAGAATATCGGGGTCGTCATCGACCAAAAGCACTTTCTTGCCGCTCAGTGTTTGTGACATAAAGAACTCCACTTCGAAGGTGTGACAAACGAGTGTTTCAGTATCCCTCCAAAATGTCAAGCCGTGTTCCCGATGCGTCCGATAAATCATCAGTCCGGGTGGCCGAAATGGCGATTCCATGCCCGCGCCGGCGCTAATTATGTACTCTCATTCTCCGATCGTGGTTCTGGACAGTGGCTTAGGCGGGCTGACCGTCGTATCCGCCCTGCGCCGTCGATTGCCAGCCGAGGACATCGTCTATTTCGGCGATACCGCCCGCCTGCCGTATGGCTCGAAAAGCCCCACGACGATCCGCCGCTTCATCCACGAGATTATCGCCTACCTGGCACCCCTGAACCCCAAACATCTTGTTATCGCCTGCAATACAGCCACCGCCCTGGCATTGCCGGTGGCGCGGGCGGCTTTCCCGCATCTGTCGATCAGCGGAGTGGTTGAACCGGGCGCCCGGGCCGCAGCCGCTGCGGCGGGAGCAATCCCCAATCCGCTGATCGGGGTGATCGCCACCGAGGCGACCGTACGGTCCAGGGCTTATGAAACGGCCATCGCACGCCGGCGGAACCATGCTCGATTGATGGTGCGCGCAGCCCCGTTGCTTGTTCCGATCATCGAAGAGGGGCGGGCACCGGACGATCCGCTGGTTGAACTGGCGCTGCGGCAATACCTGTTGCCATTTATCCGTTACAAAGCCGATGTGCTGGTGCTTGGGTGCACGCATTATCCCTTGCTGCGGCAGCAGATCGAGCAGCTCATGGGCACGGAGGTGACGGTGATTGACTCGGCTGAAATGTGCGCTGAAGATGTCACAGCCCGCCTCCAGCGGCGGCGGATGCTGCGCGATGAGGGCTTTGCCGGGACGTTGCGATGCTTTGTCACCGATGATTCGCCGCGATTTGGCAGGATGGCCTCGCGGTTCCTGGGCATGCCGATCGACCCGCCAACCCTGGTCCAGCCGGATGCGCTGACGGCTGCGGATGCTCATCCGCCGATCCGATCGGCTGGCTGATCAATGCAAGGATGGAAACGGACGCATGGAAGAGAATCGCATGTCATATCGGATCGGGTTGCTGTTGCTGACGGGAATACTGTTTACCGGCGGCTGTCAGACCGGCGCCGGACAGGAACTGGTGGAGTTTGGCCGGCGCGTAGGAGACCTGATCACCGGTAACACAGCCCTCAAGGATGCGGTCCGCATGGAGGATCGCGATTTTGCTGATGAGCGGCGGGTGGGTATCAACCGCCTGGTCGCCCGTGCCTACGGACGGGGCGAGCCGTATACCGAGCGTTACAAACAGATTGCCCGCGACGATCCCGATGCGCTGGTGCGGGCCACCGCCATCCGGGCACTTAACCGTTCACGGGATGCGTCTGCGACAGATGTCTTCATTGCCGGTCTGTCGGATCGCGATCCGCTGGTTCGCCTCGAGGCGGCCAAGGCCCTGGTCAATCTCCCGGACCCTGCGGCGACGTCCCGCCTTATCGCGGTGATGCGCAACCCGCAGGAGCAGCTCGATGTGCGGATCGCGGCAGCCGAAGCACTGCGTCACTATCCGAATCTGGAAGTTGCCCGAAACCTGGCAGCCATGCTCCAGGATCGACAATTCAGCGTCGCGTGGCAGGCTCGCCAAAGCCTGATCGCGCTGACCGGAACAGATTATCGATATAACGAACCAGCATGGCTGAGGCATTTGACTGGAGAGCAGCCATTTGCGGCATGAGTTCATGCATGTGCCCAACCTATCAGGCCAACGTGATAGATTGTCGATGGAACATGCGCCGCATTTGCCGTTGGAGTACGAGCGCGGGCTGAATCCCGTGCCCGAACTGCCTGAACACGAGTTCCAGGCGATAACCACATTTTGATCGCGGAGGTGGTCCGCCTGCCGACTACGCTAAGACGCCTGCCCGGTGACGGCAGGGCGCAGCACTGACTTCTCCAGGAATTCAGTCCGCCAAGTCGGTCCCGATATAACTGGCTACTCATTTATCTTTCATGCGAGCACTGACGTTCGAAAAGTCGCTAACCTATCAGCCTCGCTGGCCCGAACCGCCGGTGGAGGAGGGGGATACGCTTGTTCGCGTTCGGCAAGCCGGCATCTGCTCAACTGACCTGGAGATCTGTCGCGGGTACATGGGATTCAGCGGGGTGCTGGGGCATGAGTTCGTGGGCGTGGTGGAAGCCTCACCCGACAAAGAGCTGATCGGCAAGCGAGTGGTTGGCGAGATCAACGTGGTCTGTGGTCGCTGCGATCTGTGCCTGTCGGGGCTGAGCAACCATTGTCGCAGCCGCAGCGTGCTGGGGATTCAGAACCACGGCGGGGCGTTTGCTGACTACGTGCGTCTGCCAGCCATTAATCTGCATGTGTTGCCCGATTCGGTGGATGATGATCATGCCGTGTTCGTCGAGCCACTGGCGGCTGCGTTCCAGGTGCTCAAGCAGATCAAGGTGGATGATCGCAAGTGGGTGACGGTGCTGGGCGACGGGCGGCTGGGCCTGCTGGTGGCCCAGGTACTGCGCAACGCGGGCTGCCCGGTACGGGTAGTGGGCAAACACCCTGAGAAACTGGCGCTGTGCGAGAAGTGGTCGATTCGATCACGGCTGCTGAACGATATTGTGCCGCGGCACGACCAGGATGTGGTCGTTGACTGCACCGGCAGCAGCCAGGGGTTTGAGATAGCCATGGCGATGGTTCGCCCGCGCGGGACGCTTGTGCTCAAGAGCACCGTTGCCGACGGCCGGAACATGAACCTCGCACCGCTGGTGATTGACGAAATCCAGGTCATCGGCAGCCGCTGTGGGCCGTTCCGCGAGGCCATCCGCGCCCTGGCTGAGAACAGTGTCGACATTGTCAGCCTCCTGACCCGCCGCATGAAACTCGAGCAAGGCGTAGAAGCCATGAATCTCGCAGCCCGTAAGGATGTGTTGAAGGTGATAATTACAATGGATTAGGTGAACCGCAGATGGATTTGATTAAGGGATTGAGTGATTGATTTGATGGATGAAGCTCACATTCATAACTCCGAATTAATCTGCGTTTATCTGCATTCATCTGTGGTTCCAATCCCGATTGAAAGTAGCCGATCCCATGGCCAAAGACCTCGCCATCGTGCTGAATGACGGATCGATCGCATCAGCCGTTGCGACGTCGCTGGCAGTGCAGCGGTATCGACCGATTCTGCTGCATGCCGAGACAGTCCCGCATGGCGGGTCGCGGGTGCGCTCTGCTTATGATCAGCAGGTCGCCCATTACAAACCGTACCGCGAGCATTCGATTGCGATTCCCTGGGCGATGTCATTGGCTCAGCCGACACCGGGGGATACCCGTCTGGGCAGTCCCATTCAGCAGCGGCTGATGGCGCTGTCACCCCTCCTCGCCATCGCGGCAAGATTTGCTGTCTATTATGACGCAGCCGCGGTGTATCTCGGGTTGCGGATCGGCCCTAATGCCGAGGATCTGGCGGTTGCCACCGAGTATTTGCAGATCTGGAATGAAATGCTCCAGCTTCCTTGCGGTCAGCCGGAACTGGAGGTGCAGGCACCCCTGTTGGAGCTCGACCCTTGGCAGGTGGTGGATCTGGCGTTCCAGGTGAATGCGCCGCTGGAGATGACTTGGAGCTGTCTTGGCGAAACGGCTGAGCCCTGCAACACCTGCCGCGGCTGCCGAAATCGCGAACAGGCCTTCCAACAGGCTGGCAAACCCGACCCGCTGCGTACCGTGCGGCGGTAGGTGGTCAGAACAACCACCGAGAGGGCAACAATGCCTTACCGGCGCACCAGCCATGCCCGGAATCGGCTGGAGATTGCATCAAGCACCAGCACGATTGCGATCAGCATGAGGATGATCGCGCCCACGACATGCCAGTTGCCCCAGTCCTTGTGGATCATCAGTTCCTGGCCGATGCCGCCGGCGCCGACAATTCCCAGCACGCTGGCTGCCCGAACGTTGTACTCGAGCATGAACAGGCTGCTGGACAGGATGGCCGGACCGCTGGCGGGCCAGACGGCGTGCAGGAACCGCTGCATGCCACTGGCGCCGATCTCCCGCAGGGCGTCGGGCGGCCCCGGATCGACCCCCTCAAAAGCTTCGTAGAAGAACTTGGTCAGGTAGCCCAAAGAATACGCCACCAG
>CAZSJB010000277.1:0-4904 GCA_964606625.1 uncultured Tepidisphaeraceae bacterium
AGCTCGGCGATTTCCCCGACAATACCCGCAAAGCCGCCATCGAGCTGGCCAAGGACTGGCGCACCGACCGCGTGCTGCGCCGCCTGGAAGCCATGCTCGCGGTCGTCGATAAGGAGACCAGCCTGATCCTCAGCGGCGCCGGCGACGTGATCGAGCCGACCGACGGCATCATCGGCATCGGCTCAGGCGGCCCCTACGCCACCAGCGCCGCCAAAGCACTGCTGGCTCATTCCACACTCGACGCCCGGCAGATCGTGGAAGCTGCGCTGAAGATCGCAGGGGAAGTGTGCATCTATACGAACACGAACATTCGGGTGGAGACGTTGTAGGACAGAATCCAATTTTGGATTGCGGATGGATCGGCTGATTGCCGCCAACGGCCTACTAGGCGCGCAGCCGGTTCCGGCACGCAATAGCGTGCCCTACCCCGCTGCCTGCTGCCTGCCGCCTGCTGCCTGCTGCCTGCTGAACAGATCAGTACTGCGGTCCACCCGGGTTGATGTCCTTGTTCCACAGCAGGATGCCGCCAGCCATGCTCTTCACGTCTTCGAAGCCCTGCTGCTTGAGGACGTTGGCGAACTGCATGCTGCGTGAGCCCGAGCGGCAGTGGACGACGATCTTCTGGTCTTCCTTGCCAGCCAGCTCGCCGATCCGCTGGGGAAGCTGCTGCAGCGGCAGCAGCGTCGTGCCGTCGATGTGGGTGATGTCCCACTCGTTCTGCTGGCGGCAGTCGATGAAGACGAAGTCTTCGTTCTCATCCAGCAGCTTCTTGACCTCGCGCGGGGTGATCTCCATGTCGTCGTCGAAGTCATAGCCCGGCGGCAGGCCGCGCTCGTCGAGCGTGGGATCGGGCTTGGCGAAGCCTTCCTTCGCCTTTTTCACCTCGGCTTCGGTTTCCGCCAGGCTCTTGGGATCAAGGATTGGCACGCCGCAGAACTGCTCGTAGTCGATCGGCTTGGTGATGGTGGGATTGGCCCCACAGACCGGGCACTCGGGATCACGGCGAATCTTGAACGTGCGGAACTCCATATCCAGCGCGCTGAAGGTCAGCAGCCGACCGATGACCGGTCGGCCAACGCCCAAAATCAGCTTCAGCACCTCATTGGCTTGCAGGGTTCCGATGATCCCCGGCAACACGCCCAGCACGCCGCCCTCAGCGCAACTCGGCACGCTGCCCGGATCCGGCGGCTCGGGGTAGAGGCAGCGATAGCACGGGCCCTTTTCCCCGGTGTCGGGGTTCTCCAGGTGCGGCGCGAAGACGGTCACCATCCCCTCGAACCGGAAGATCGACCCGTAAACGTTCGGCTTTTTCAGCAGCACGCACGCATCGCCCACGCAATAGCGCGTGGGGAAGTTGTCGGTCCCGTCGATCACGATGTCGTACTGATCGACCAGGTCCATAACATTGGAGCTGTTCACGATGCCATTGTGCTCGATGATGTTGACATCGGGATTAAGATCATTGAGGCGCTCCCGGGCGGCTTCGACCTTCGCCTTGCCCAAGCTGCTGGTTCCGAAGATCACCTGCCGCTGGAGGTTGCTCGGAGAGACGATATCGACATCCACCAGCCCGATTGTTCCCACCCCCGCGGCAGCCAGGTACAGCGAAATGGGGGCGCCCAATCCGCCGGTTCCGATGCACAGTACTTTTGCATTCAGCAGCTTCTTCTGCCCCTCAACGCCCACTTCGGGAAGGATCAGGTGCCGCTTATAGCGATTCACCTGCTCGGCATTGAGCTGGGTTACGCGAGGTGAGGTCGTCACTTTGGGAGTATCGAGCGTCGTCATGGTCCTTTTCCTTTGCGAGACAAAACCGTAGTCGGCGGGCGGCGTCAGGTCAAATCCCCATCCCCCACCACACCGATCGGAATTAGTGCGAAGGATATTTCGGTTGGGTTCGTTTTGTAACGTTTTCAAACTCGAAGCTGCGTTTTTGAGCTGGAATCGCCATTTTCTTGGGTTCGTTTTGGGTTCGTTTGGAGATCATGGAATAAGACGAACAGAGAGACAAGACAGGCATTCTAACGGGGCGACAGGCAGGATCAGGAGTCTCCCAGCCACCCTTTTTCAGCGCAGACCGGCTGCTCAGCAGATAGAATAATACCCTAACTCCCCCAGCCGGTCAAATGGAAAATTGACGCCGGTTTCCCTCGCGCAGACACTACACCCGATGGACGCACAACTCGATTCCCTGAAGTTTGATGCCAACGGCCTGATCCCTGCCATCATCCAGGACCACCAGACCGGTGAAGTTCTCATGATGGCCTGGATGAACCGTGATTCGCTGCAGAAAACGGTTGAGACCGGCAAGACCCACTTCTTCAGCCGCAGCCGCAACAAGCTCTGGCTAAAAGGCGAATCCAGCGGCCATGTCCAGCATGTGAAGTCTATCCAGACCGATTGCGACCGCGATGTCCTGCTCATCAAGGTGGAACAGGTCGGGGCAGCCTGCCACGATGGGTATTACAGTTGCTTCTACCGAAAGCACGATCCCACCGCCGCTGACTGGCAGAACGTCGGCAAGAAGATCTTTGAACCCGAAAAGGTGTACGGGAAGTGACCTTCCCGTTGCCAGTTGTCGGTTAGCGGGGCCAGGAAGGGAGCCGTGGGCAGTTTCATGCATCAACCATCCTGCATTCGAAACAGGAAAGCCTTCTCCCATCTCCCCCTTACCCTGATCGCGCTTTACCTGGCCATGGCCTGCATGGGGATGGCCCTGTTGCGCGCGCCAGGTATGCTGGTACGGGGGAATGAACTGTCAGCCACCGAAGCACTCTTTGCCGCGGTCAATGCCGCCACCCTCACCGGGTTTGAACCTGAGACATCCCTCAGCCACTACACCCTCGCCGGGCGGTGCGTCCTCCTGGGGCTGATCGCAGGCGGCACGATCATTTCGCTGGTCATCGGCGGATTCCTGATCGTGCGCCTCCTCAACCTGCCCATCGATGAGCACAAGCTCATCCGCCGTACCATAGCCCTCTTCGGCGCAGGCACGCTCACGGGAACCGCCCTGCTCTGGCATGGGGATCGATCGCTGTTTGAGGCGCTGTTCCTCGCCTGTAGCGCCATGGGAAACTGCGGCTTGGCGGTCGGATCTGAACCGTCGATCGAAGGAAGGACGACGCACGCCGTCCTCCTGCCGCTGGCGTTTGTGGGAACGCTGGGCGCACCGGTCATCGTGGAGATGATCGCCGTCCTCCGCCGCCGCCAGCCGAGCTTGTCACGCCATTCGCGAATGGCGCTGACGGGCATGCTGGGGACGTATCTGCTGGGAACGGGCACCCTGTGGTTGCTGGCTATGACCGGCGAAGCCTTGTTGCGCGAGGGCCTGATTACCGCGTCGGCGGCCTCGCTGGATGCCCGCACCGTTGGATTTGGATTCGCCTCTCCCGACTGGTGGAGCCGGGGTGCGCAGTGGGTAGTCCTGATGCTGATGGCTATCGGCGGCGCCTCTGGCGGAGCCGGCGGAGGCATGAAAGTAACAACCGTCGCGGCGATCCTCGTCGGCACCCGGCGCTCTCTACAGGGCCAATCCCCGGGCCGGTCGCTGGGCATCGCCCTGGTGTGGGTAGGACTCTATCTGGGGCTGGTGCTGGCGGGCATGCTTGTGTTGCTGAATGTCCAGCCGCAGATTCCGGGGGATCGTATGCTGTTCGAAGTCATCAGCGCGGTCAGCAACGTCGGGCTGGGTTACGGGCCAGTGTCGATGGTCGGATCGGGGATGTTCACGTTGTGCGCACTGATGCTGGCTGGGCGATTCCTGCCCTTTGTAATCCTGCTCTGGATGGCCCACACCACCCGTGATGCAGACGTGGCTGTAGGATAATTTCTTGCGGTTCAGGGGAGCGGCGGGAACAAATCGCCGCTGAGATTGGTTACACGAAGAGTCAGAGTTGTGCATACCATCCAAATAGATCATGAACCTGAAACATCGCATCAACCGCATGGAGTGCCGGAACAAGGGGCGGGTAGTTCGGCGGGTTCGCCCTCGTGAACCCTGGACATTGAAATGGGCTGTGCCCTGGGTCATCGCCATGCTGCTTCTGCCCTCCTTGGCGATGGGACAATTCGGCGGAGAAGAACACGCGACGATCTCAGCCGCGCTGAAACCGTCTTCGCTGAAACCGGGTGATGAAGCGGTTCTCAGCATCACGCTGGACATCAAGGAAGGATTTCACGCCCAGTCCCACACCCCCAGCAAACCCGAATACATTGCCTTCAGCGTCACCATGGCCCCAGCGACGGGGTTTGAGTTTGGCGATCCGCAATATCCGCAGGGGCACGACGAAGAGTACCCCATGCTGGGCAAGCTGAACGTCTATACTGGCAAGGTCGTCGCCACCATTCCGGTAAAAGTCCTTGACAATGCGCCCAACGGCACGGTCGATCTCACCGCCAATGTCATCTACCAGATCTGCGACGACCGCGTCTGCTACATGCCCCAGCGGCCAAAGTTGACGGTGCAGGCGGAGATCACTGGCGGAGTGGAAGGTGGTACCGTTGCGCCGCCCTCAGAGACACCTGATACCAATAACGCCGCCTACGCGCCAGCCGGCTCGGAGTGGACGGTTGGCGTGGCCTTCGGGGCGGCCTTTCTGGCGGGATTGCTGTTCAACATCATGCCCTGTGTCTTCCCGGTATTGCCGCTGAAGGCGATGGGGTTCTATGAGGTTTCGCATCACAAGCGATCCAAGAGCTTCGCGTTTGGGCTGGTCTTCAGCGCGGGCGTGATCTCACTGTTCGGAATCCTGGCGATTCTGGTGCTGGTGCTGCGGCTGGTGAGCTGGGGAGAACTGTTCAGTTACGGCTGGTTCATCTGGGGAATTGTCATCCTGCTGGCGCTGATGGGATTCAGCCTGCTGGGGATGTTCACATTCCAGTTGCCGACCGGCGCTTATGGATTC
>CAZSJB010000278.1:0-844 GCA_964606625.1 uncultured Tepidisphaeraceae bacterium
GGGAAACAACACCCCCGTCTCATTATTGGCCCACAGCAGCGTGACTAGCGCCGTCTGGTCGTCAATCGACGACGCCAATTTCTCGAGGTCGAGCAGCCCTTCACGATCCACGGGAACCTCGACAATCTCAGCCAGCCCCTCCTCGGCTAATGCATGGCACAATTCACGCGTGGCGGAATGTTCAACAGCGCTGGTGACAATCCGCCTGCGGGGCGCACGGGTGGCCAGCAGGCTTCGAATGATGGTATTGATCGATTCGCTCCCCCCGCCGGTGAACAGCACCTCTGAATCGCCGCATCCAATCAACTCCGCGACCTGGGCCCGGGCTGTATCAATCCCCTGCCGGCTGCGCTGGCCAAAGCGATGCACGCTCGACGGATTTCCGTAAAACTCCGTCATGTATTGCGCCACGGCTTCCATGACCTGCGGCGCGGGGCGCGTTGTCGCATTATTGTCCAGATAAATCACGTCCATCTCTGCATTCTAGCGGTGATCCCGATGCAAAAACATGTGAAGCCTCGGAGGGCTTGCCAATCCCGTGGCGGGATCAGATCACCCCATCTTTCAAAGTTTCCGAAACTTCCGACAGGTTGTCGCATCGGCAAGGGACGGTTTCTATAATCCGCCCCGATTCACCGGGAGAGCCAATGATGCCGACAATGGCCACACTGACAGACTGCATCTCCGCCGAACTGGCGGCTTTTGATCAACGCTTCCATCAGGAATTGCAGTCCGATCTCCCCTGCGTTAACACGCTGGTGCGCCACGTCAGCCGGTTTCGCGGAAAAATGCTGCGGCCGTCGCTGGTGCTGCTGTCAGGCAAAGCCGTCGGCGAGCTGACAGA
>CAZSJB010000278.1:854-4887 GCA_964606625.1 uncultured Tepidisphaeraceae bacterium
CTCCGCCCGATCCTCGTGCTCGTCGCAGGGGCAGCCGCCGGAGAGAAGACCGACGTCCCCCCGAGCGACGATCTCCGCAAACTGGCCGCGGTTGTCGAGATGGTGCACATGGCAACGCTCGTGCACGATGACGTGCTCGACGAAGCCGAGCTGCGCCGCAAGGGCGCCACCATCAACCACCTGCGCGGCAATGAAGCGGCAGTCCTCCTGGGCGATTATCTCATCAGCCACAGCTTCTATCTCTGTTCCAGCCTCGACAGCCAGTACGCCTCGCGCCTCATCGGCAAAACCACCAACGAGGTCTGCGAAGGGGAGCTGCTCCAGATCGACAATCGCAACAACCTCGACCTGGACGAAGACACTTACTTCGACATCATCACCCGCAAAACGGCCAGCCTGTGCGCCGCCTGCTGCACACTGGGCGCCCGCTATGCCGGAGGCTCCGAAGAAGTCATCGACGCCCTGCATACATACGGCTTGTCGGTGGGGATCGCCTTCCAGATTCAGGATGACATTCTCGACATCATCGGAGATCCCGGCACCGTGGGCAAAACCCTGGGCATTGACGTCGAAAAGGGAAAGCTGACCCTGCCGATGATCCACTTCCTGCGGACCGCGCCGCATGAGCATCGGGCCTTGTTGCGAGATCTGCTGACCGAGCGGCACCTGGACCGCGCCGAAAAAATCCGCAATCTGATCCTGCCCAGCGATTCGATTGATTTTGCGCGGGATCGCGCCCGTGAAATGATCGACCGTGCTCGCAGCGCCCTGCTGGTCCTGCCCGATACCGAAGCCCGTCGTGTGCTGGATACGATGGCTGAGTTCGTCATCTCCCGCCCGATGTGACCGGGCACTATCCCAATGACACATCACACCACGCCGCAGTAGCCCCCGCTCGGCGTCTACTGCTTTGGGAACCCTCAGCCTGCCCGAATCTGGAGCCTCTTTACTGGCTGTCGGGAATCTGGGGAGACGTTGCGCCCCGGGCGCGATCGCGCACCTCATCAGCCAACTGGGACGTCGCGATGACTTCCACACGACGATTCAGAGCCCGTGCTTCCAGCGTATAAGCCCGGATCGCAACCGGCTCGAAGGTAGAGCATCCCTGCACCCGCAGGATATCCGCCTCCACCTGGCGCGAGATCAGATAATCGGCCACGACCTGGGCACGCCGCAGCGACAAGTCCATCTTTTCCTGTGCGGTGGCAGTGTCGGGCAGATCGTCGCTGGCTGTGTGCCCCTTGACCATAACGATGTTGCGATGGCCGCGGAAATGCTCCGCCACCTCGTCAAGCTGCTGTCGCATGGTTGACGTCAGCTCAGCCGATCCGGCTTCAAACAGGATGCGGCCGCCGGTCGTCGCAAACCGGGACGGCCGAATTGCGGTCGTCTCGGTATCGGTCCCTTCCATCCCTCGATTTTCGAGTTTCACCCGCCCGGCATTGTCCGGACCAAGCTTCAGCCGGCCCTCGCGGATGGCTTTCTCGATCAGATAGATGTCAATCGGATCGTCGCTGTTGGGATTGGGTTTATAGCCAAACGCCTCACGGATACTGGCAGCCGTCTCCGTCATCGCATCCGCGGCCCCTACTGCCGGCGTGCCTTCAGGCTTAAGCACCCAAAGAATCACAAACAACCCCATCATACACATGATGAGATCCGCCAACGTGAAGATCCACTCCGGGCATTCTTCACACAGTTCTTCGGGATCGCAGTTGCATTTGGCCATGTCAATTTCGATTCATCGCACAGCGAAGTCACTGGAGCAGGTCATTCAGATCAACCACACGACGGCGGATTCCACAGGAAGCGATTGCGCGTATGCCCCACGTTTCAAGCCGCCTTGGGCATGGCTTCCTGCTGTTGGGCACTCAGGAAGCTCATCAACTGCATTTCGACCACGCGGGGATTGTTGCCGGCCTGGATGCTCAGCACGCCCTGGAGGATGATCTCCTTGGCAAACACTTCTTCTTTGCTCTTCAAGCCAAGTTTCTCAGCGATCGGGCCAGCGAAGATATTCTGCATCAACGCACCATACAGCGTTCCCGCCAGCGCGCCCGCCAGCGCCCGACCGATGATGGCTGGGTCGCCCGCCAGGTTGCGGAACATGCCGATCTGCGCCACCAGGCATGCGATCAGCCCGCAGCCCGGGCCGAACTTGGCGATCATGCCCCAGAAATGCCGCCCGTGCTTGTGACGCTCACTCATGGACTCGATCTCGATACGCATGATCCGTTCGATGATCTCCGGATCCGTGCCGTCGATCGTGAGCTGCAAGCCGCGCCGCAAAAAGGGATCCGGCGCCTCTCGCGCCACCGTCTCCAGCGCCAGCACGCCATCACGACGGGCCGTCTCCGCATAGCTGACCATTTCCTTAATCAGATGTTCAACATGCGTATCCTTGCTGAACATCATCTTTTTCACACACTTGAAAGCGCTCATCACCGAGTGCAGCGGCATTGAGGCCATCGCCGCGCCCAGCGCGCAGCCGCCAACGATCAACAACTCCGCAGGGATGATGTACGCCCCCATATCCCCATGTGTCGCGTGAAACATCCCGTAAACCAGCGCGCCCCACGCGAGCACATATCCAATGAGTGTGGTCAGATCCATGACGCTCTTGTTAATCCATGACACGGGCATCTCACCCGTGTTTCAGTCCAACATCACGGGCCATCCGCCCGTGCCGTATGTCTCAGGCTGCATACGCGCATCATGGGCGCGCGTTCCTGCAGTGCTACATCCTCTATTTCGGCTTGGACGGCCTCGTCGGATGAAAGATTATCGGAACCGCCCTTGCCCAAACTCGCTCAGCCCGCTTGAATGGACGAATATGGAGCAAGCCCCCTCAGCACAGGTGGTCGCCCTGGTGCGTGATCTGATGTTCTCGTCGAAGATCATTGCCACAGGCCGGGCCCAGAATCAGCCGGTGCTTGTCGTACGCGATCCGGCGAAGCTGGTGGACACCCCCGGGCAGCGGCTGCTGGTTGATCTCAATCTGGAAGGCGCCATCGACGCCGCGATTGCTTGGGCGCAGGCGGAACCGGGGCGGCAAACCATCGGCTTCGTCTCCCATGTCGACGCCGACACCATCCGCCGGGCGCGAAACGCAGGGATCGATCGGGTCATGGCCCGCAGCCAGTTCACCGCTCAACTACCCCAGCTTCTTACAGCCTCAACCGGAAAATAACCCTCTCAGGGCTCAGACGAAAAAAAGCGGCTTTGTATTTTTTACAATCAAGAGTAATATATCGCCACCGCTGACCTGGAGAGCACAATGATGATGCATGAAAATCCCCAGAAAATCCCCGTACAGGTATTCACCCATGCCGCCGAGGTAAGCGTCGGAGTGGCCCATCGCATCGCCGACCTGATTCGCAAACGCCAGGCGGAGGGCCGCAATTGCGTCCTGGGCTTGCCGACCGGCTCAACGCCCATGGGCGTCTATGCAGAGCTGGTTCGCCTGCACCGCGAGGAAAACCTCTCGTTCAAGAACGTCATCACGTTCAACCTCGACGAATACTACCCCATGGCACCTGATCAGCTGCAAAGCTTTCATCATGCCATGAATGAATATCTGTTCGATCATGTGGACATTCTCCGCGACCACATCCACATGCCTGATGGTACGGTCCCGCCCGACCTGGTGGAGGCGCACTGCCGTGCCTACGAACAGGCCATCAAGGAAGCT
Organism: uncultured Tepidisphaeraceae bacterium; assembly: GCA_964606625.1. GTDB lineage: Bacteria > Planctomycetota > Phycisphaerae > Tepidisphaerales > Tepidisphaeraceae > CALEKX01. Next base: position 4,546 of record CAZSJB010000278.1, read on the forward strand.
GGTGGAATCGATCTGCAACTGCTGGGCATTGGCCGGACCGGGCACATCGGGTTCAACGAACCCGGGTCCTCCCGCAGCAGCCGTACGCGGCTTATCACACTGGACCGCATGACCCGCATGGATGCAGCCAGCGATTTCTTCGGCGAGCAGCATGTGCCCCGTCGCGCCATCACCATGGGCGTGGGAACCATCCTCGAGGCTCGCAGCATCATCCTCATGGCTTTCGGGGAACACAAAGCCCCCATCATCGCCCAGGCGGTCGAGGTGCCGATCACCTCCTCTATCGCAGCCAGCTTCCTACAGGAGCATCCCGACGCCGTCATCATGCTCGATGCCGCCGCG
>CAZSJB010000279.1:0-1568 GCA_964606625.1 uncultured Tepidisphaeraceae bacterium
CCGGGGGGTGCTGGTGCAAAACTGAGAGAACGCCTGCGCCACTCTATTTGTAGTTGGAGCGATCCTGGATCCAAATCACTCAGGCGGCGCAGTTCGCCGCATGAACGTTCTGAATGAAGTCGAAGATGCGCTGGCGAGCTTTTTGCCCGTCGACTTCCACGCCGCTGCTGACATCCACGGCATAGGGGCGGATGGATCGGACAACCTCCCCAACTGTTTCGGGCGTCAACCCGCCTGCGACGATCAGCGGCGGCAGGCCCTCGAACGCACCGCGGTCGCGCGCATCCAGGATGGTTGCCCAGTCGTTGGGAATGCCCGTTCCACCGGGACCGGTCGTGGTGGCGGTTTCCAGCAGGATGCCACTTAACACGTGCGGATAATCGCGCACAAGCTGCTTCCAGGGGGCCACGGCCTCATCCAGTTTGCCTGGGGCCACAGGCACGGCCTTTACGACGCGCAATCGCTCGCGTGACAGGGGGAGAACGTATTCAGAGGGTTCATGGCCGTGCAACTGGACATGCCGCAACCCGACTTCCTTTGCGGTGCGCAGAATCTCATCCGGCTGAGCATCGACGAACAAACCCACCGGGGTCACAAACGGCGGCAACGCGGCCACAATCTGCTTTGCGATATCGATTGTCACCTTCCGCCGAGCGGCTGAGTAGAAAACCATGCCAACGGCGTCCGCGCCCGCCTCAGCAGCCCACAGGGCAGCCTCACAGGTGGAAATACCGCAGATTTTCACGCGCGTTCGAGGCATACCCAGATGCTAAACCCGTTGCCCGCATGAAGCAAAGAATGCGATCTGGATTTGATATGGATTGCGGTTGAGAGATCGTTATCATTGCTTGCGACGCCTCGGTTCACAGGAGCACCGGATCCATGAATCTTCCCGTCCTCAATCTTCCTTCACAGGCAGCCCACGGGTTCGATACGGGGCCGCGATCGATTCGTGCGGTGCGAATGCTTCGGATCAGCCTGACGGATCGCTGCAATTTCCGCTGCGTCTACTGCATGCCGGCTGAGGGCGTGACCTGGCTGGCGAAGGATCACCTGCTGACCTTCGAGGAGATCGAGGAGATCGTTCGCGCCGCAGTGGACGTGCATGGGATTGGCCATATCAAGTTGACCGGTGGCGAGCCAACCGTGCGACAGGGGATTGTTGAACTGGTTAAGCGCCTGCGGGCGATACCCGGTGTGCAAGACCTGTCGATGACCACCAATGGTATGCTGCTGGAATCCATGGCCAAGCCGCTGGCGGAGGCGGGGCTGGATCGTATCACGGTCAGCATCGACAGCCTGAATCCCCAGCGCTTTGTGCGGATCACCCGCACAGGCAAGCTTGATGCGGTCATGCGCGGTCTGGATGCAGCCGAAAGTGCCGGCCTTTTCCCCATCAAGATCAACTGCGTCGTCATGCGCGACATTAACGACGACGAGTGCGCGGATTTCGCCCGTCTTACCGTTGACCGCCCGGTAAGCGTGCGTTTCATCGAGTATATGCCGCTGGGCGATTCAGCAATCGGTGCATCACGCGATGAGGGACTGCGGGTGGATGCCAGCGAAAT
>CAZSJB010000279.1:1578-4871 GCA_964606625.1 uncultured Tepidisphaeraceae bacterium
GGCCCCGCGGGTGGTTGTGGTGCGCAGGATCGTGGCGAGAACGTCTTTGTCAGCGAAGCTGAGGTGCGGCAGCGGATTGAATCGGAACTCGGTCCGCTGGAACCGGTGGATCGCCGGCAGGAAGCAGGTGTCGGCCCTGCGGTCATGTATCGCCTTGCCCGCGGCAATCCGCGGGGACGTATCGGATTTATCAGCGCGATGTCCAAACCTTTCTGCTCCACTTGCAACCGCCTGCGTCTCACGGCCACCGGTGTGTTGCGCTCCTGCCTCTTCGAAGGAGGTGAAGTGGATCTTCAGCCGATTTTGCGCGAGATGCCTCCCACAGCCGATCGCCAGCGGCGCCTTGCTCACGCCATGACCGAATGCGTCCGCCTGCGGCCGGTTGTCCATGGTACGCACGGCAACGAGCAGATGAGCCGCATTGGCGGATAAACCAATTGGTCCGCCCGGTATGCATCCGAAAACTTTGAAGCGCGCCGGCAATTCGTACAATCTTCGCTGATGAGTGTTCAGCCCGTCATCCCCCCCATGCAGGCGCGCGACCGGGAGTTCCTGGAACAGGCCCATGCCTCCCGCTTTGATTTTCACCAGGTCAGCATCAAGGCCGCCGGTGATGAAAAGCTCAAACTGGCTGTCAGCACCGCCACGACCAAGCAATGGATCGGCCGACAGACACGCCTGAGAGAATTGCCCGATTCGGATGGGTTGCGCACGCTGGCGGGACAGATTAAACAGCATACGCTGGATCACCTGGATTACTACCTTGAGCAGCTCCAGCAAGCTGTGACGCGCGCCGGCGGGAAGATTCATTTCGCTTCAACAGCCGACGAGGCTCGCCGGATCATCCTCGAGATTGCCTGCCAGAATGGCTGCCGCGTCTGTGTCAAAAGCAAGTCAATGGTCAGCGAAGAGATCGAGCTGACCCCCGTGCTGGAAAAGGAGGGCCTGGAGGTCTGGGAGACGGACTTGGGCGAGTTCATCGTGCAGGTCTCGCACGACAAGCCCAGCCACATCGTCCAGCCGATCATCCACAAGGACAAGACGTCCATCGCCACGCTTTTCAGTGAGTATTTCAAGACCGACTATACCGATGATCCGCAGGCACTGACCCACCAGGCGCGGCGGTTTCTGCGAAACAAGTTTCGCCGGGCGGATCTGGGCATCACCGGCGGCAACTTCATCGTGGCAGAGACTGGTCATGTGTGCATCGTTACCAATGAAGGCAATGGCCGGCTGACCACCGCCATGCCGAAAGTGCTGGTCAGCCTCGTGGGAATGGAAAAGCTCGTTCCCCGGCTGACCGACCTGGCGGTGATGCTCAAACTGCTGGCGCGCAGTTCCACCGGCCAGCCGTTGACGGTCTACACCAGCCTCTTCGGCGGCCCGCGCACCGAAGGGGAAAAAGATGGCCCTGAGCAGTTTCACCTAGTGCTGCTGGACAACGGTCGCAGCGAGATTCTCGCCAGCCAGTATCGTGAAACCCTCCGCTGCATTCGCTGCGCCGCCTGTCTCAATGCCTGCCCGGTCTATCGCAAGATCGGCGGTCATTCGTATGGCAGTGTCTATCCCGGGCCGATCGGAGCACTGATTACACCGCTGTTCCAGGGAATGAAGGACTACAAGGATCTGCCCCAGGCATCCAGCCTGTGTGGCGCATGCTACGAAGCCTGCCCGGTGAAGATCGACATTCCTCGTCACCTGGTCAACATGCGGCGGGATATTCACCACAGACGCCTGAGCGGCCCCCTCGAACGCTTCATCTACAAAAGCTGGGCGATGAGCTTGCGCTCGCCTCTGTTGTACCGGTGGATGGGACGCATGCAGCAATGGGCATTGCGCGCGGTGGCGCGGGATGGATGGGTCAGAAAAGTGCCGCCGCCAGGCAGCGGCTGGACGATGGTGCGCGATCTGCCGGCGCCGGCGAAAAAGTCATTTCATCAGCTCTGGAAGCAGCGCGGCAAGGATGGTCAGCCATGAGTGATGCGCAGGCGTTTATCGCAAATGTCTCAAGGGCGCTGGGACGCCGGGAAACAGCCGCTCCGCCTCCGCCGCCCACGCTGGATGAAGGACTGATTCGCACGCTGGCGGGGCACGAGAACCTGTCCCGACATTTTGAGCGCCAAGCCCAAGCCAGCGGCATGGAAGTCACAACTGTCGAACTGGAGCAATTGGTTGATCGCCTGATCGCACTGCTGCGCGATGCCGGGGTGAGCAAGGCAGCACTCCCGGTTTCACCCTTGCTGGATTCTCTGGATCTTGCCAGCCAGTTGCGCGACGCCGGCATCCATGCACAACGCTGGGATGAATTGACCGCGGATGCCGTCTTCGATGTGGACTGCGGCGTGACGGATTGTGATGCAGCCATCGCCGAAACCGGCAGCGTTGTGATCAAGGCCAAACCTGCACATGGGCGCGTGCTGTCGGTGGTACCACCGCTGCATGTCGTTATTGTCGAACCGCGCAGGATTGTGGCCGATCTGCTGGACGTGTTGCGGCGGCTGGAAGAGGAGGGAGTGGGCAGCGGAACCGTCGTGATTACCGGTCCTTCCAAGACGACGGATATCGAGGGAAATCTGGTCATCGGCGTTCACGGTCCGGGGCGTGTTCATATCTTTTTGCTGGAATAAGGGGCTTGGTGGGGGACATTATCGGGCTCAAGCGAGGTAGTACGTCTTTCTGGCGGCTGAGGCCGCTGATCCGGTCATTTCGTCGGATGTCTCCAACAGTTTTCGGGCTTGAGGAATTGCACGGATTGACGGCATCATATTTGTTCCGGTTCTGCCGGTGGAGGGGCGGGTAAGTGGGTGAATAAGGAGTTGCCGTTTTGAGTATCAAGACGTTCGGTGGATGTGGCGCTAGCATGGAGATGTTGGAAACCCGGCGGCTGCTGGCGGTCCATGTATGGACCGGCGCGGTGAGCAGCCAATGGTCCGATCCGGGCAACTGGCAGGGAGGAGCGCCCACGGTCGGTGAATCCGACATTACTCTCGAGTTTCCAGCCGATGCGCAGCGTTTCAACAGTGTCAACGACATCGGCAACCTCAATCTCTCTCAACTGACTATTGGCAGCGGCAGCTATACCATTGGCGGGCAGCCGTTTACGCTCAGTGGCAATGCACAGGTTTCGCTGGAAGCGGGTAGCCATCGGATCAACAACGATATCCGGTTGGTCGGCAATCCGCGGTTTGACATCAGCGGTGGCTCATCGACCGACGGGCTAGAACTGATCTTGGGGGGTGTACTCAGCGGCGACAGCGGGCTGGTCAAGTATGGACATAACCTGCGGCTTTTGG
>CAZSJB010000280.1:0-4868 GCA_964606625.1 uncultured Tepidisphaeraceae bacterium
TTCGACGGGATTCGTGGTGGCGATTGAACGGGCTATAAAATCCGGTAAATTAGGGTCGTCAGGCGGTTTGGATGGTGGTTGGCGGCACATGCCGCTCAGTAGGCAACCCGACTCAGCCGATAGAAGACACAGCGGGCAGGCCTGTCGTGATTCCACACCCGACACCGGACGGATCGGAAACCGCATCGGGCGGAAGATTGCATGCACACTTGGGCAGTAAGGCTGGACAGACAGTGATCGCATTTGCACGGAGCAGACTCTGGATGCTGGCGGCAGTGATCGCTGCAATCCCCGGACGCCTGCACGCCCAACCTGAACTGGTCAGCCCCCCTAGCGCCCATACCCCTGTTCCGCTTATCCAGACGGTCGAAGAGGATCTCCAACATCTTCGGGCACAACTGTTTAACGACAATCTTAAACAGGAAACCCGCGACGAAGCCGCCCGGCGCCTGGCCAGCCGCTCAGCCCCCCAGGCCCGCGACTACCTCGCAGACGCACTGGCCTCCACCGCCAGTCCCGGCGCCCAGCTCGCAGCCGCTCGGGCCATTCTCTATCTCGACGCTCCCGATGATCGGTTTGTCATCCCCTTGTTTGCCCTTTTTGGCAAAACCCGACACCTCACCGACGCAGCCGCCGACGCCTTGGGGCTGTATCAGGACAACCCCGACGTCCTGAACCGCCTGCTGGACCTGGCCCGCGGCGGTCAAACCGAGGCCATCCGTACCGCCGCCATCCGCAGCCTCGGCATGATTGTCCAGAAACGCTCCGCAGCAGCGCTCATGCGGCTGATCAATGACCCTTCTGAACCTGCCGCCATTCGCAACGCCGCCGGCGAAGCCCTCTCGATGCTTACCGGCCAGCGGCGCCTGGGCCGCAACACCCAGCAGTGGCAGCAATGGTGGGAACAGACTTCCGCCCTGCCGGATGACCAGTGGCGGCTGAGCCTGCTCAACGGGCGTGCCGTTCGGCTGGGACGGATAGAACGCCGTCAGTCGCAACTTGCTGAGGAAATGACTTCCATCTTGGGCGAGCAGTATCGCACCGCCACCGATGAAGCTCGCACCCGCATCGTCATGCGGTTTCTCCAATCCACAAGCCCGGATCTGCGCACCACCGGTGCCCGCTGGATCTATGACGATGTGTTCAACAATCGCCCCGTGCCCCCCCAGGTGCGTGACCAGTTGCGCCTGATGGTGGGAGACAGCGATCCTGCCGTACGCGCAGAGGTCGGGCGCACCCTTTGGGCAACGGTCGATACCGAGGCCGTCATGCCGCTGCTGGTGCAGCTCCGCCAGGAACAGCATCCGGCTGTCCGAGCACAATTTGCCCAAACGCTGGCAAAAATCGGCGACCCGCGTGCCATCGAAGACCTGCGCCGCCTGCTGGATGATCCCTCCGCGGAGGTGGCGGAAGCGGCAGCCGCAGCCATCGAGGACTTTGGCCCGGGGTTGCGGGAAAATAATCCCAACCTGGCCCGTGATATCGCCCTCCAACTGCGCAACATGCTGGAGTCAGGAGCCGCACCGGTCGATCAGCCGCGACTTCGCAGCCTGGTCGTCGAAGCGATGGTCGCCATGCGCGAGCCGGAAGTCCGCCAGACCTTGCTGCAACTACTCGGTCCACAGGAAAATGTCGCTGTCCGCCGTGCGGTGCTGCGTGGAATGGGTGAATTGCGGGATTCCGCCTACGCCGACGTCATCCTCGACCGCCTTCTGAATGACAGTGAGGAGAGCATTCGCCTCGAAGCCGGGCGTGCTCTCACCTACACCGCCCTTCCGGAGCACGCCTCAGCACTGTATCCACGCCTGGGCGAAGCCGAGCCCAGCAGTGACGTGCGCGACGCGGTCTGGCGCGTCCTGCAAACGCTGTTTCCCCAGATGAACGACGCGCAGTTGCGAAATGCGGTCGGCCGATTCGAACGAGAACCGCATCGCCAGGTGTTTCCACAACAGGCCCTGCGTGACCTGCTGATCAAGGAAGGCCGTGATTCGGACCTGGCCTATGCCCGCCAGAAACTGGGCGAGATCTATATGCGACTGGAGCAGCCCGAGAAAGCGGTGACGGAGTTTCAGGCTGCCTTGGATCACTGGAGTTCCCAAGGACGTGGCATGGAATCCGAAACGCTCATGCGCCAGTTGCTTGAAGCTCGCCTGCGGGCCCGGCAATATCGTGAAGCGGTTCGCTTCAGCACCGAACTGCTCTCCAACGATATCGGCAAGCAGGAGTTGGTCGGCCCCATGATCCGTGATGAAGCCGACCGGCTGGTCAATGCGGGGCGATACCGCGATGCACTTACCCTCATCACCGAAGCCGAACAGATGAAACCGCCGCTGGCGTCCCGTTATCTCACCGCACTGGACGTTACCAAGACCCAGGCGCAACAGAATCTGACAGAGGAATGATCCTCCTTCTGGATTGCGGATTCTGGATGTATGGTTGGGATCCCTGGTCGCCTTAATCCAGGACACGTAATCCCAGATGATCAGCCCTGAACATCTTGTTTGCATTGTCACCGGCGTTCAGCTTGTCGCTGAGCTGGGAGATCGCCCATTGGCCCAGCGGGTCGAACGTGAGGCACGCCGTCATCTCCGAGCCCGTCTGGGACGCCGCAAAAAGGGACAGCCCCCGCGGCTGGCCCCCGTGGTCATTTCTGATGTGCTGTATCTCAACAGCGACACACTACAGCAGCGGCCGCTGATCAGCATTGGTGGCCCGGGTGTGAATGCCGTCGCCGGGATGCTCGCCAATGAGCTTCCGGCTGCCGTGGCGATCGAAAACTCGCTGCTGATCCAGATGGATCTGGATTTTGAGGATCTGCGCTGCTGCATATGGGGCATGACGCACCTGGAAACGGTGCAGGCGGTGGAACTGTTCATCGTGAAGGGATATCTGGCCAATTTCCTCGACGCGGTCGTAGAAGCGTCCTTCGATGAATGAAATAGAGCGTGTCAGCCTTTACGAGGATGTCATCACGCGTCTGGTTATTGCTTTTCCCGCTAGTGTTCGCTATCTAACGGATTATGGCCAGACTGAAGGCGCCGCAACGGCGGGAGCAACTCCTGGAAGTTGCGACAAGCCTTTTCGCAGATCGCGGATATCAAGCCACCACCACCGCAGCCATCGCTGAAGCCGCTGGCGTCACCGAACCTATTCTTTACCGCCATTTCAAAGGAAAGCAGGACCTGTTCATCGCCATCGTCCGACGCATGAGCGAACACACCCTTGAGCAATGGCGGGCAATGATCGCCCATACCGACGAACCAGCTGAGCAGATTCGGGTCATCGCCCAGCAGTTTCCGGATCAGCTGCGACGCCTGGAAGATGCTTACCAGGTCCTCCATGGTGCCTTGGCGACCAGCCGCGATCGCAAGGTGCTTGCGGTCATGCGCGAGCATTACATGCGCATCCATGCCTTCTTCGTCGACATCATCCGCCAAGGGCAGGCCAACGGTCAGTTTCGTCGCGATCTGAATCCCAACGTACATGCGTGGGGATTCATCTACACCGGCATCGGATACGCCATGACCACGCTCAACCTCGAGCCGTTCAACGATGCCGATGTCGCCCCGCTGATCGAATCAATGCTGCGCGGGCTGTACGCGTGATTCCAGCGCTTGCGTCATCGCCGCCAAGCCGGCACGCCATTCAACATAGAAATACGGAACCCCCAGCTCCTCATGCGCACACTTGAGCATCCCATGAAACCGCTCGTACTGCGACTGCTGCCACTGCTCGGCTGACGGATCACAAAAGAAGATCCGGCAGCCAAAGGGGCGAATGGCGTGGACGCTGCACAAACCATCCACCTGATAAACGCAACCGGAATTCTCTCCGAGGATGGGCAATCCACGGGCCGGCTGAGTCTCCTCCAGGGACCCTCCCTGCCGCAGACCAGCAGCAAACGCTGCCAGTTCAATCGTAGTCACGTAAAGCCGATGCCCATACTCCTCAAACCGACAGCACCGCCCCGACGCCTCACAAACTGGTCGACGGGCGTCGATCTCCTGTTGAAGCCGATGATAGATCTGCGCCACGCGGTGCCGGACCTCGTCCCGCCCGACCGCCTCGGCAATTGCAGTAGCTAAGGAGACATCGCTCATGCGAACAGTTTAACCGAGTTTCACCGTTGGAGGCCTTGCAGATTGCTGATCGGCTTGCCGGATTATCCCACTTTTGCGGTCTCGTATGCACCTTCCCGCCTCCGTTCTTTTGACACGCGCCTTCACCTCCATTACGATCCTCGACTTGCTCTTTTTCCCAAAGGAACACAGAAAATGGCAGATGCGCTGACGATGCTTTATGAGAAGGACGCCCCGCTGACCGGTTTGCAGGGCAAGACGGTGGCCATTATCGGTTTTGGTTCGCAGGGACATGCCCATGCCCAGAACATGCGGGATTCGGGCTTGAAGGTGATCGTGGCCAACCGCCGCGACTCCGCCAACGGCCGGCTGGCCATCGAGAAGGGGTTTGATCCGCTGAGCATCGAGGATGCTGTCAAGCAGGCGGACCTGATCATCCTGACCCTGCCGGACGAAGTTCAGCCGGAAGTGTACGAAAAGAGCATCGCCCCGCACCTGCGTGCCGGCCAGTGCCTGGGCGCCACCCACGGGTTCAACATCCACTTCAAGACGATCGTTCCGCCCAAGGACGTGGACGTGATCATGGTCGCCCCCAAGGGCCCGGGCCATCTGGTGCGGTCGGAGTTTGAAAAAGGCGGCGGTGTGCCCTGCCTGATGGCGGTGTATCAGGATGCGACAGGCAAGGCGCGCGACATCGCACTGGCGTGGGCTGCCGGCGTGGGCGGCGCTCGCTCGGGTATCATCGAGACAAACTTCAAGGATGAGTGCGAAACCGACCTGTTCGGCGAG
>CAZSJB010000281.1:0-4856 GCA_964606625.1 uncultured Tepidisphaeraceae bacterium
GAAGATCGTCTCCAGGAAGTTTCGGTAGAAGACCAATTCACACGGGAGGAAACACATGAGGTTTTGAAAAACAAAGTCAAAGTATTGACTCCTCGTCAGCAAGAAGTTTTATACCTGCGTTTCTACCAAAACCTTTCCCCAGGTGAAATAGCTGAATTGCCGAACGCCCGGGCCGGTCATCTGGATGTTGGATTGCAGGCTGGTGATCTCGACCGGAAGCATGCGTCGTTGATCCCAGCTTACCTTGGGAACGACGACGGTCTTGCCCGCCTGCCATGCCCGCAGCGCCAACGAAGCTGTATCCAATTCAGTGGGGGTGCTCAGGTAGAGCATCACTACGCGCGCGGCGGCGAACTCCGGGGTTTGTGCCACCAGCGCACAAGCGGCTGCGCTCTTGATCCGACGTTCGCCATCGCTCAGCTCGTTGAGAATCTGGCGGAGCTGACGTCGAACTGTGGATTTGCTGATGCTCTCGGTCATGGCCTCGTTTCCATCCTCGTCCAGCTGTCCAACTATTGTACCAGCCTCAGTACAATCATCGGCTAGCGCTCATCCGCGTCTGCCTCTGAATCCTCCTTCTGGTTCGGATTGTGCCGCAGTGCCTCCAACCTGCGGTATAGTTCCGCCTCAAACCCCAACCCCTTGGGGTTATAGTATACCTTATCCACACCTAAATAGTCCTGTGCAACATACCCCTCCGCAAAATCATGCGGATACTGGTATGCCTGCCCATGCCCAAGCCGCTTCGCCCCGGCGTAATGGGTATCCCGCAGGTGACGCGGTACGGGCACGGTCCTCCCTTCTCTTACGTCCTTCATGGCCCCCCAGATCGCCAAAGCCGAGGCATTGCTCTTGGGGGCCAGCGCCATGTAGATGGCTGCCTGGCCAAGGGTGAGCTGGGCTTCGGGCATACCGATCCGCTCGACGATCTGATAGCACGCAGCCGCCACCTGCAGGGCCTGCGGATCGGCATTGCCGATGTCCTCCGATGCCAGGATCGCGATCCGCCGCGCGATAAACCGCGGATCCTCCCCAGCCTCCAGCATCCGCGCCACCCAGTACACGGCTGCGTCCGGATCCGATCCCCGCATACTTTTGATCAATGCCGAAGCCGCGTCGTAATGCTCATCTCCGGTTGCGTCATACACGATCGCCTTTCGCTGGATCGACTGCTCGGCCACATCCAGCGTAATGTGAATTGGCTGGCTGACCGCCGCCTGCTGCCCGTCGCCTGCCGACGACAGCACCGCCACCTCCAGAGCCATCAGTGCCCGGCGGGCATCGCCGTCGCTGGTGGTGGCCCAGTGGTCCAGAGCCTCGTCATCGATCCGGATATTGAGCTTGCCGAATCCCCGCTCAGGGTCCGCGATCGCCCGACGAATCAGGGATTTGATGTCCTCCTCGCTGATCGGAGCGAACTGGAAGATCTGCGAGCGCGAGATCAGCGGCGAGTTCACCGCGAAGAACGGGTTCTCGGTCGTCGCGCCGATCAGGATGATCTGGCCACTTTCCACATCCGGCAGCAGGATGTCCTGCTGGGCGCGGTTGAAGCGGTGGATCTCGTCGAGGAACAGGACCGTCCGCTCGCCGCTGTTGCCCAGGCGCGCCTTGGCTGCATCGAGAATCGACCGCACTTCCTTCACACCCACCGCCGCTGCGTTGACCTGCTCGAAATGGCTTTTGGTGTAACGGGCGATCAACTCCGCCAGCGTCGTCTTGCCCGTGCCCGGCGGGCCGTAGAAGATGACACTGGTCAGCCGGTCGGCTTCCAACATCCGGCGCAGCAGCTTACCTTCGCCCAGGAAGTGTGTCTGCCCGACGAACTCCCCCAGCGACCGTGGCCGCATCCGCACCGCCAGCGGCGCCACCGCAGCCATGTTCTTCTTGCGTACATCGCCAAACAGGTCCATGCCCCCATTGTAGGGTATTCTGTGCATCTTCCACCTTCCTGATTGTTTGCGATGTCTTTTGAGGATCCGTCGTCGTCTCTGGCAGATTCTGGCTAATGGGAGAGGGGTAACCCGCAACGTCCTGACCGGACTCTGCGTCATCACCGCCTCCGCTAACGCCAGGGAGGTGACAGGGTGGCCTTTGGTAGGGCAGGCTATTTGCCTGCCGCGAGTGCGTTATGGCCGTCCACAGCAGGCAAATAGCCTGCCCTACAACGCTTACGTCAATCATACGTAATGTTGGGGACGCCTGCGCCACAGGACACGAGCCGCATCACGGCAGGCAAATGGCCTGCCCTGCCAGAGATCACCCGGTCACATGAGGAGTGTTCGGGCAAGCATGAGGAGCATGAAGAATCCGGCGGCGTCGGTAGTACCGGTGGCGAAGATGGTGGCGCTTTGGGCGGGGTCGAAGCCCAGCCGTCGCATGAGCAGGGGGATGGCCGAGCCGATGATGCAGCCGAGGGTCATGTTGGCTGCCAAGGCAAATCCAATCACCATGCCGAACCGGATGCTGTCGTTGTTGACCATGTCGGTCCAGTGGGCGAGGATCGCGATGAAGGCGGTCAACAGCCCCAGGAGTGTGCCGTTGAGCAGGCCGACGGTGGCTTCGCGGCGCAGCACATGCCGCAGCAGCTTGCGGTTGATCGGGGTGACGGCGATCCCGCGAATGGTTACAGCCATCGCCTGGGCGCTGGCGTTGCCACCCAGCCCCGCGACGATGGGCATGTACGCCGCCAGGATCGCCAGCCGCTCGATCGTCGACTCAAACGCGCCAATGACCGACGACGCGACAAATGCCGTTCCCAGGTTGACGATCGACCAGCCGACTCGCTTGCGGAAGCTGAAAAACCAGGTGCTGGTCAGGCGCTCTTCACCACCGGCACCGAACAACTTCTGGACGTCTTCGGTGGCTTCTTCTTCGAGCACGTCGACCACGTCGTCAACGGTGATCAACCCGACCAGGCGATTGCGCTCATCGGTGACGGGCAGGGCAAGGTACCCGTTGCGGCGCATGAGATTGGCGACTTCCTCCTGATCCTGATCAGTCCGCACCGCGTCGACGGTGGTTCGCATGATCCGGTTGAGGGGCGTGCCCGGCTGGGCAAGGATCAAGTCGCGCATCGAAACCACGCCTACCAGGTGCTGGCGCTGATCGACGACGTAGACGTAGTACATCTGCTCCAGCTCTTCGCTCAGCCGTCGCAGTTCGGAGATGGCTTGCTCAACCGTGAGGTTTTCGTTCAGCGCCGTGACCTCGGTGGTCATGATCCCACCGGCAGTGTCCGGGGGATATTGCGCCAGGGCGTAGACCTCGGCGGCTTCGGCGGGATCCATCTCCTCGATGAGCTGGTCGCGCAGGGGCTTGGGGACGTACTGGAGGATATCGACGCGGTCGTCGGGGTTCATTTCCCCCAGGACCATCGAGGCCTCAGCCGGCTCCATGTCGGCGATGACGGTCGCCGCCAGTGCCGGGTCCATCTCGGTCATGATCTGGCCGGCGGTGACGGGGTCGAGGTATTCGACCACGTCGGCTGCGTGATCGGAATCCAGTTCGCGCAGCACGTCCGCGCCATCGGCTGCGGGGAGATCTTCGATATGCGCAGCCACTTCCCCCGGCGGAGCGTCATCGGAAGGTGGCTCGGTCATCCGGGTGATGACGGGCTCGTCGTTGTTCTCCGGCTCGAGATCAGGCTGAGAATCGTCGCGCTGCTGAGTCATTCCAGGGGAGCATACCAGATGAGCGTTACCTGCTCCTTCACCAGGTCATGATTGGTGTCATGGAGCGTATCGATACCTGCCAATTCGAATCCGCACTTGAGCAGCAACTGGCTGGCGGGTTCGTTGTTGGTGCGGGACTGGCACCGAACCGCGCGGTATTCCCGCTGGCGTGCCATCTGGATCAACTGGAAGATCAGCCCGGTTGCCAGGCCTTGGCGGCGCGCATCATAATCGACACGCAGCTCGACCAAGTGGGCGGTTCGGGTCACATCATCCATCCGTGCCAGCAGCAGCCCCGCCAGGTGCTCACGATGGGCGGCGACCAGCGCCACGCCTTCATCCACGCCGGTGGCGATCTGCCGTGCCATGAAGCGGGATTCGTCGCTGAGACGATTGGCTTCGATGAGTTTCTCCCGAAGCGGGCGGGGCGCGACTTCCCATCGGCGTGAGAGTCCTTCTCCCTCCTGGTTGACGTGCAGGTACTGGGTGGACTCGATCGTGGCGTCAATCTCCTCGAGCTGGTCGAGGTCGTCAGGCTGGAGCGGGCGGATCAGCATACTGGTAATGTAGCAGGGGGGGAGGAGGTTGTCAGTCATCTGTTGTGCCGGGTGGCGAGGGAAATGCCCGGCGGGCGCGGTAGAGCGTGCTTCTGTTGCGACTTCCGGGTAGGTTGTGGGTATTACCAGGAGGGCGGTATTGACGATTGGTTGTCGTATCGCCAACATTATCGGACCCCGCCTGTCAGGGATGGCGGACGGAATTCACAGGAACTTTCCCAGCCCGCAGTCGTCTAACCCGATGTCGAGCCTGAGCGGTGCACATTACGAGGCCGACCTGCCGGTGAATCCAGCGGCGGACGTCAGCCGGGAAGCGGATTTGCTCCGCAAGGCCCGAACTGGCGACCGATTCGCTTACGGGCAGATTGTCCGTCTCTATCAGGATCGTCTGTACAACGCGGTCCTGCGGCTGGTTGGCGATCCGGAAGAGGCTCGTGAACTGACGCAGGAAGCCTTTACCCGTGGATTGGAAAAAATCGACACCTTCCGCGGGGAAGCCAGCGCCTACACCTGGCTGTTCCGTATCGCCATGAACCTGGCGATCAGTCAGATCCGGCAGGTGAAACGCCGGCGGACGTTCAGCCTCGATGGCACGGATGACCGCACCAGTCGCGGCGATGACCAGGCC
>CAZSJB010000282.1:0-4838 GCA_964606625.1 uncultured Tepidisphaeraceae bacterium
AGAAAAGACAGAAGCGTTGAAAGGGGAGCTTTCTGCTTGAAGCTTGAAACTTCTTAGGAACCTGGAGCTTGCCCCCCAAGCGCCCCTGCTCCTCTTTCCCTTCGGAACAGGTTTTGCAGCAGAACCTTCACACCAAAGGAGGTTTCCTGTGACGATACTGACTCATCCTCATGACAAAAGTACGACGCTGACCGAAGGCGCGGCGCTTCGGTATGCCTGGTGGGCTTGGTTTGCGATGCTGTTCTTCCCCGCATTTGTGTTTATTGGCGTGGTGTATGCGCTCAATTTCGGGGAGCAGCCGGCACGGCCACAGGTGGGGGCAACATGGTTTCTGATCAACATGGGATATCTGCTGGTGGGCATCCCGCTTGCGTTTTTCCTGCGATCGCGGCTGTTCAGCAACTACTACGAGGGGCGGCCTGTGCCGCCAACCAAGTACCTGGTGGGGGCAATGATTCCCTGGGTGGTGCTGGAAATCGGCGGGTTGCTCAGCCTGGCAGCGGTCTGGTACGCCCGCAGCTTTACGCCCAACATCATTCCCGCCATCGTGGCGTTCGCCTTCTTTGTCACGATGTTCCCCAAGGGAACGGCGATGCTGCGGCCCACCGGCAACAGCCAGGATCCTGAACTTTACGAGGAACCGCGGTAAGGCTCGAGCGTCTGAACAACGGGCGATTTCTATGGCGATCGCTCCTCCAGCCGGCTGTGGCTGGGTGGAGAATCGCCATTTATCATTCGGAAACCAGTCCGGCGAAGGGTACAATGTGACGGACTGACGCACCGAAAGGGATTGGGCCATGGCCAAGCTGGACCAGTATGTCTCCGCCGTTCAAAACAAGCTCGCCCTGGGGCGCTTTGTGCATGCGCTGGCCTGGAGCAGCCTGGGGCTGGCGGTGTTGACGCTGGCGGGTGTGCTGGTGTGGTACCTGACGCAGTATGCACCGCCCCGGCCGCTGTGGTGGATCGGTGTCAGCGTAGCAACGGTCGTGGTGGGATCGGTCATCTGGGCGATGATTCGCCGCCCTACCCCCCATGAAGCCGCTGTGGTAATCGACCTGGAACTGGGGCTGAAGGAAAAGTTCAGCACCGCGTTGTACGCGCGCCGGCACAGCGATCCTTTCTCGCAGGCTGCGGTGCGCGATGCAGAGCAGACGGCTGAGCAGATTTCGCTTCACAAGCGATTCCCGCTTTCATATCCGTCGCGTCCCCTCTTCGGTACGTTGGCGGTGGCGCTGCTGGCGTTCATCGGATCCCAACTGCTGACACCGCTGGATCTGCTGGGCAAAAAAGCCGCAGCCGAGCAGCAGATCGCCCAAGCCAAGCAGCAAGAGGAGATCCAGCGTGTATTGCGCGATGCGCTGGCGGAGGTACGATCGATCGCCCGCGGGATCGATGACAGCGAGAAAATCCGCCAGGCGGAGCGCGAGCTGGAAGAACTGATGGCCAATCCGCCCAAGGACATCGCCCGCGCCAACCGTTCCGCGTTCAAGGCGCTACAGGACACGCAGGACGCCATCAAGCAGCAGATCGAGCAGTCGCAATCGTTCGCGCAGGCGCAACAGAATCGCAAGCTGCTACAGGGCATGGTGCCGCCCTCCCAGCAGACCGGCCCGGTGGCGGATGCGCGGCGGGCGATGGCGCGAGGCGATTTCTCCCAAGCCATCGACGATCTGAAAGAGCTGGCTGAGAACTTCGACAAACTGGACGAGCAACAGAAGCAGGAAATGGCCCAGCAGATGCAGCAGATGGCCCAGGCGCTACAGCAGATGGCGCAGGATCCGACGATGCAGCAGCAGATCCAGCAGCAGTTGCAGCAAGCCGGCGCCACCCAGCAACAAGCCCAGCAGATGCAGCAGCTTATGCAGCAGGCGGCTCAGGGCAATCAGCAGGCCGCCCAGCAGCTTCAGCAGATGGGTCAGCAGTTGATGCAGCAGGCGGCTGCCAACCAGGGCCTGACGCAGCAACAGGTGCAGGCCATGCAGCAGGCGATCCAGCAAGCCATGCAACAAGGCCAAGCCGGCGCCAATGCCCAGCAGCAGGCTGCCCAGATGGCCCAGGCGGCTCAGCAGATGGCCCAGGCCATGCAGCAGGCAGCAGCCGCCCAGCAGGGTCCGGGACAACAACAGCAAATGGCCCAGGCGATGCAGCAGATGCAGCAACAACTCCAGGCCATGCAGGCCATCGAGAATGACATGCAGCAGGTGCAGGCGGCCCAGCAAGCCGCTCAACAGGCCGCCCAGGCTGCGGCGGCCGCCTGCAACGCCGGAGGCAGCGGCTCGAGCAGTGTCGCAAACAACCAGGGAGCCGGCCAAAACTCAGACCAGGGCCAAGGTCAGCAACCCGGCGCAGGTCAATGGGCTGCTGGCGATCCCCGGAACCAGGGCGGCGGCATGGGCGGTCCCGGGATGGGCGCTGGTGGCCAGGGCCAGCGCGCCCAGGCCCCCTTCACCGTCAAGCAGGAACATGCCCCCAGCGAAAACCAGGAAGATGGCCGGCTGCTGGCAAATGTCCTGGTCAAGGATCCTGAAGGCATGAAAGGCGAATCGCGCCAGCGCCTACGCCGGATCGTCCAGGCGGCCCAATCCCAAGCCACCGACGAAGTCGAAACCGAGCGCGTCTCCCGGCAATCCCGCCAGGCTGTCCGCAATTACTTCGGCTCTCTCGAAGAAGACACCGAGTAAGCCGGGCAACGTGCTGACGGCTGACCGCTCTCAGCTCCGCTTTCCATCACTCATGAACCGCAGCACCCTTCAAGTTGGTCGGCGCAAGCTGGATGTCTCCAACCTGGACAAGGTGCTCTACCCCCAGGCCGGGTTCACCAAGAGGGATGTGATCGACTACTACCTTGGCATGGCGGATGCGATTCTCCCGCACCTGAAGAACCGGCCGCTGACCCTCAAGCGCTATCCCGATGGGGTGGACCAATCGTTTTTCTATGAAAAGCGTTGCCCCAGCCATCGTCCCGACTGGCTGAAGGTGTTGAACCGGCCCAGCGAGCGCGACGTCCGCGGCATCGATTATTGCGTGGTTGACACCAAGGCCGCCTTGGTGTGGGTGGCCAATCTGGCGGCGCTGGAACTGCATGTGTTGCTGTCCAAAGGCGCCCGAGCCGATCGGCCGACGCACATGGTGTTCGACCTGGATCCGGGCCAGGGCCAGAACCTGCTGCACTGCATTGATGTGGCGTTTCGGCTGCGCGAGATGCTGGAGGACTTTGGCTTGCAAAGCCTCGTCAAGACCTCCGGCGGCAAGGGGCTACATGTATACGTGCCGTTGAACTCAGCCGTCACGTTCGAGCAGACCAAAACCTTCGCCCGATTGCTGGCATCACGCCTGGAAAAGCAAAACCCCCACGCGATCACCACAGTGATGCGCAAAGACCTCCGTCAGGGAAAGGTCTTTGTCGACTGGAGCCAGAACGACACGCATAAGACAACCGTATGCGTCTATTCGCTGCGCGGTCGTGAAACGCCAACCGTCTCCACCCCCGTCACCTGGGAAGAACTGGAACAGGCCCAACAAGCCAAGGATTTTCAGCCGCTGATCTTCACCCCCGACGCCGCTCGACATCGCTTCGAGCAACACGGCGATCTGTTCGCCCCCGTCCTGAAACTCAAGCAAAAGCTGCCGACGTTTGAGGCGGAATAGCGGTGGCACAGGCAATACGCCCGTAAGACACCCAATTGAACACGGTCCATACGGGGTGTTCAGGTCATTCAAGGCGCACCAAAGGCAAAGAAAAACGGGCAACTTTCATTGCCCGTCTCTTGTAAGCCCATGTTGTTTATCGCCCGGCTGGATGGGGCTCGACGTGGCCACTCTCCGCCAGCAGCTTTTCGCGGCGGGCGAGTTTCCAGTCGGCTTCGGTCATCATTTTGGCCAGTTCCTTGAAGGTGACCTTCGGCTGCCAGCCGAGCTTCTGGCGGGCCTTGGTGGCGTCGCCCAGCAGCAGATCCACTTCAGCCGGGCGGAAATACCGCGGATCGACCTTCACATATTCCTTCCAGTCCAGGTCCAGCAGGCCGAACACTTCGTCCAGGAACTCGCGCACGCTGTGCGTCTCGCCGGTTGCGATGACGTAGTCATCCGGCTCATCCTGCTGGAGCATCAGCCACATGGCCTCGACGTAGTCGCCGGCGAAGCCCCAGTCGCGCTTGGCATCGAGGTTGCCCAGGTACAGGTGCTTCTGCAGCCCTTCCTTGATGCGCGTGGCAGCCCGCGTGATCTTGCGGGTCACGAACGTCTCGCCGCGCCGCGGGGATTCGTGGTTAAACAGAATCCCGTTGCAGGCGAACATGTTGTAGCTCTCGCGGTAGTTAACCGTCTGCCAGAAGCTGTAGACCTTCGCGCAGGCGTAAGGCGATCGCGGGTAGAAGGGGGTTTTTTCATTCTGCGGGGTCTCGACAACCTTGCCGTACATCTCCGAGCTGCTGGCCTGGTAGAACTTGATCGGCAAGCCGGTGTCGCGGATGGCTTCGAGCAGGGAGATCGTCCCCATCACATCGGTCGCGACGGTATATACCGGCTGATCGAAGCTCACCCGCACATGCGACTGGGCGCCGAGGTTGTAAACCTCGTCGGGGCGGACCCGCGTGAGAATCTCGCGCAAGCCCATGCCGTCAACCAGGTCGCCATAGTGCAGGAAGAGGCGGGCATCGGGGTCGTGGGGATCGCGATACAGGTGATCGATGCGATCGGTGTTGAACGACGAGCTGCGCCGGGTAATCCCATGCACCTCGTACCCTTTGCCCAGCAGCAGCTCAGCCAGGTACGAACCATCCTGCCCGGTAATCCCGGTAATCAGCGCCTTTTTCCGCGCACCCTGTTCCATTGACACA
>CAZSJB010000283.1:0-4819 GCA_964606625.1 uncultured Tepidisphaeraceae bacterium
GGAGTAAAATCGCCCGCTGCCATTTTCGGTCCCAGGTTCGACAACTGCCACGATCCGGCTGCTCCCTGGGCAACGGCCTGGATGGTCTGTTCCAGCGGCAGGTCGTGGGCTCGGGCGAATACCAGGGCCTCCGCCACCGCCATCTGCGTCACGGCGACCAGGATCTGGTTCACCAGCTTGGTGAGTTGGCCTGAGCCACTGGGGCCGCAGTGGGTGATGGTCTTGCCCATCACCTCCAGCAGCGGGCGGACCTGTTCGAACGCCTCCCGCTCACCGCCCACCATGATCGCCAGCGTTGCGTTGCGGGCGCCCTTGTCTCCACCGGAGACGGGCGCATCCAGCAGCCGCACTCCCCGGGCCTGTAGCTGGGCAGCCATCTCCTGCGTAGCAGACGGCGAGATGGTCGAATGGTCGACGACGATCAGCCCTTCCCGGGCACTTTGCAGGATGCCCTGCTCGCCGGTGATCACCTGCTGGACATCAGGGGTGTCGGTTACGCAGATGAAGACGACGTCCGCCTGTTGGGCGACCTCGGCAGGTGAATCCGCCCATCGGGCGCCGCGGGTGATAAGGTTCTCGGCTTTTGCCCGTGTGCGGGTGTGGAGGATCAATTGGTGTCCGGCAGCCAGCAGGTGTCCTGCCATTGGCCCGCCCATAATGCCCAGCCCGATAAAACCCAGTTGTTGTCGCATGTTTTGCACTATACCGCATCACAGGAGTGTCACCCATTACCATTTGGGCGACAGGCGTGTATTATCAGTGTGCTATGAGCGATTCCAGCGAACTTGCCAAGCAGCTTCAGCCCGGTACGCGTGTCCGCGTTGTCCAGCAGATTGCCGCCCGCCATTACGCCTTGCCGACGGAGGTGCGCGGTACGGTTGTTCGATTCGAGCAACGGCCTACCGGAAGCTGGTTTACCCATTCCCGCAACGAGAAGCTGTGGCTGGACCGCCTGGTGCTGCGCAAGGACGACGGCGAGCTGATTACGCTCAACCTCGACCATCTTACCTACGTCGAAGTCGAATCCGAACCTGCCGCGGCAGGCGCCTAGACAGCCTACAGGGGGGCTGCTCAACGATGGTCCTCGTGTTCGTGCGGCAGGGAACGACGCGACTCCTGCGGCGAGGGCAGTCGCGCATCGTCGTTGATGATCTCCGAGACGTAGTTCTTGATCCGATCGTCGTTGAGCAACTGGCTCATCAGGACACGGCGGTAGCTGGTATTGCGCAGTGATTCCTTGAGGGCATCGGAGCGCTCGGCACTGAGCTTCTCATTCTGCCGATGCAGAGCCTCTTCGAGGGCCTCATTTTCCAGCAGCAGGGCGTACATTGCGTCGGCTCGCTTGCCGCCGGAGCTGAACAGCCCGCCGAATCCAGCCGCCTTGCGGCGATACTCCTCAATCTTTCGTGTTAAATGATTGTTCGCCTCGATCAGGCGGGCGTTTTCCGCCTTGAGGTTTTCCATCTCGGTTTCGTAAAGCTGCTTGAACCCCTTCTGGGCGGTGAACAGGTCCTGCTCTTTCTGCTGAAGCAGTGCCTGCGCCCGAGCCGTGGCGATCCAGCGTCCAACGTGGTAGCCGACAAACAGCAGCACCACGGCTGCGAATGCGACCACGCACCAGAACAGAACTTCCATCAGAGGGCTATCGAATTGGAGCATACCTGCCCATCCTACAAAATTGCGTTCAGACGGGGTAGGCGGGGAATTGCAGGATATGACTGCCCAAAGCCTTGAGGGGCCTCAGCCCATTACATGTGCGGGGGCAGGGGGATTACTTGGAATCGTCGGCCAGCTCATCCGCCAGCGTCTCATCGGTGATCGGCGCCCGGTCCAGATGCGCCGCGCGTGCCAGGATATGTGCTCCCACCGGCGCCGCCACGAACTGAAAGAGGATGATCAGGATCGCGCGAGTGATCAGGCTGGTAAGCTCCACGTTTTCCCGCGGCGCCAGATAGATCATCACCGCAATCAGCAAGCCGATCAGGCCCAGCGTGATGCTCTTGGTATTGGCGTGCAGGCGGCCATAGACGTCGGGCATGCGATAAACCCCCAGTGCGCCGACAAACATGAAGAACAGGCCCACCAGCAAAAAGCCGATCGTCAGCAGATTGGTGATCATGTTGCTCATGGCACCTCCCTTTCGGGCTTGCCATCAGGAGCGAGCTGGCTGGCGTCGCCTGTCGCGATCTCTTCATGGACGTTCAGTTCCCGCAGCCGGCGGCGGATGACAAACTGCCCCATCGCTACCGCACTGACAAACCCCAGCACGCTCAGGGCCAGAGCCCCGTCAAAGAAGATCAGGGCCTCTGCCCGCATCGTCAGCAGGATCACCAGCGCCACCAGGTGGATCGTGAGCGTATCCACAGCGACGGCGCGATCGGTCAAATGCGGACCAAGCAGCAGCCGGGCGATGCAGAACAGCATTCCGGCGATGACGATTACGATTCCCACATCGATCATCACTGCGGTGACGCGATCAAGAAACGTCACCTCCGACACCGCAGCAGCCAGCATCCCCATTCCATTGGCAAGACTCATCAGCGGCGATGTGATCATTCGAACACCTCCCGCAACAGATGGTCCCGCAGTTCGTCAAGTTCCCGGATCGCCTGGGCCCGGTCCACCGCCGTCAGGCAATGGATGTACAGCCAGTGATTGTTGGGCGAAATATCCACCATCAGCGTGCCGGGTGTCAGCGTGATGCAGTTCACCAGGGTTGTGACCTGTACCGGTGTCATATCGCTGACATTGTAGCGAACAATGCGCGGCGCGATCGGCATGCGCGGATTCAGCACGATTTTGGCAACCTGCCAGTTGGCGACGATCAGGATCCGCAGGAAGTAGGTCGCAAATGCTAGGTCCAGCCAGATCTTGCGGCCATAGGTATGAGTGATCGTTGCAATGACGAGATAGCCGACGATCAGCCCCGCCAGCAGTGTTATCCCGTCAAAAGTGCCCCACATCAGCATCCAGAGGAGGGCCAGGATGAGGTTCAGCAGGAATAAGGTCATGGCTGGGCCTCCGGCAACAGAGTTGTCGAGACGACGGCGATGGGCTGGGGTGTGGCCCCTGGTGCCGCCGGTTGCGCATCGTCAGGCTGGACAGCGGTGATCTCGAGGGCGCCGTCCCTGCTCTGGCGAGCCAGTTCGATCTGTGCGCGGCCTTGCTCGCCCAGGACGGCGGCGACGTATTCCGTCGGATCCAGCACATTGTGGGCCGCTACCTGCATGACCTTGAGGTATGCACCGGCTCCAAAGCCGATGCTGAGCGCTATCACGACCAGCACACCAATCATCGCCAAAGCCGAGCGACGACCGCTGGGTTGTGGGGCGGTGACAATCCTGGCGGGAGCCTTGGACCAGAACCCGTAGCACCAGATCTTCAGCATTGATAGTAGCGTCAGCACGCTGGTCGCCAGCGCCAATCCCGCCAACACATATCCCATGCGCGGGTAAGGACCGAAGAACAGGCTTTCCCGGATCAGCACCAGTTTGCCGAAGAAGCCGGACAGCGGCGGCAGTCCCGCCAGGCTGAGCGCGGCAATGAAGAACAGCACCGCCAGCCAGACATCACGCCGTGCAAGTCCGCCCAAGGCGTCAAGCCGATCCGTCCCACCGTAGCGCTCCATTAATCCGCAGCACAGGAACAGGGAGGATTTCACGATCATGTTGTGCACGACATGGAAAATCGCCGCTGCCAGTGCGAGTTCCGTCGCCAGGCCCACGCCCATTACCATGTATCCCACCTGGCTGATGACGTGGATTGACAGCAGTCGCCGCATGGTGTGGCTGGAAACCGCACCAATGACCCCGAGGAACATTGTTGCCCCGGCGCTGACCAGCAGGACCGGCATGACCAGGTCATGCATGTTCGGAATCGATCCGAACATCATGACGAAGACCCGGATGATCGTGTAAACGCCTACCTTCGTCAGCAGGCCGGAGAACAGCCCGCCCAAGGCGGCGGGCATCGTGGGGTAGGAATCGGGCAGCCAGTACCAGATCGGAAACACCGCCGTCTTGGATCCGAAGACGATCAGCAGCAGCATGATGGCCGGCATGGCCGACTGCGGCAGGGTGCCCTGTGTCGCCATCAGCGTCAGCTCAGCCATGTTGAGCGTGCCGGTGTGGCCGTAGATCATCCCGCAGGCCATCACGAACAGGGTGCTGCTGATCAGGTTGAGCAGTACATACTTGTAGGCCTGGCGCATCTGCTGGGGCGTCGTTCCAGTGCACAGTAGCACGTACGACGACAGCAGCATGATCTCGAACGCCACGAACATATTGAACAGGTCGCCCGTGATGAAGGTCCAGTTCACCCCCATCACCAGGAACATGTACAGGGCATGGAAATACCCGCCTGAGTACTGGTCAGGCAGTTGCGTCAGCGAGAACAGGTAGACCGTCAGTGTCACAATCGCGGCTGCGACCAGCATCACTGCTGACAGCGGATCTACTGCGATCGTAATTCCGAACGGTGCTGGCCAGTTGCCCATCTGGGACACCAGTACGCCTCCGGCGGCGTCAGCACCGAGATAAACCGTCGCAACCGCCCAGATGCTCGCTGCCAGGTTCAGCGCCAGCCCCAGGGATGCGATCAGTTTCTGCATCGATTTGAATCGATGCAGGGCGATGTTCAGCACACCGGCTGCCATCGGGATCGCGATAAAGACGATGATCAGGTGCGGATTCATGGGGTCGATGTCGGCAGTGCGTGATCGCGCGGCTGGGCATGCCGGATTTCAGGGTCTTTCACACGTTCAGTTTCTTGTTTTTCGGGAGTGGCTTCGGGCTTGGCCAGTTCATCCACGTCCACCGTA
>CAZSJB010000284.1:0-4810 GCA_964606625.1 uncultured Tepidisphaeraceae bacterium
AGAAAGGGACCGGCGAGATTCGCCGGTTGCGCGTGCGCGAGGATGTGCGTCGTCGCGGCGTGGGCACCCAATTGCTGGAAGTGGCTGTGCGATTCTGCAAGGAACGTGGTTACCTGAAAGTCGCCCTGGACACCTTCGTCGAACGCGAAGCCGCCCTCAAGCTTTTCGAGAAATTCCGATTCCGCCACGAACGCACCAAAACCGTGGGGGGCAAAGAACTGCTCTACTTTTACTTGGATCTCTACACCAGTGATCACCCTCCGCAAGTCAAGCCATAACCGCGCAGGGCGGGAATCAACTTCAACCCTGTTTCGGGCGGTCCTCCAAATCTCCCAACCCCGATTTGTCCATGAAAATCTATACCCGCAAAGGCGATGATGGATATACCGGTTTGCTTGGCAGCCAGCGCGTCCCCAAGTCTGACCCGCGCATCGAATGCTGCGGAACGCTGGATGAGTTGAATGCAGCCATCGGCATCGCCGTGGCCCTTCTGGAAAAACCGGAAGAGTCTGCTGTCATCAGCAGCAACACGCGTCTCAGCGAACTGATCGAACGTCTCCTGCGGGTGCAGGGAGAATTGTTCGTGCTGGGCGCGCAGGTCGCCGTCCCGGATGGTCAACCTGCACCGCGATCCATCCCCCCGCTGACGGCCAACATGATCACCCGGCTGGAGCATGAAATCGACAGCGCCGAGGCCCACCTGCCACCCCTCACCAGCTTCATTCTTCCCGGGGGCACCGTCGAAGCCGCCCATCTGCACCTGGCTCGAGCCATCTGTCGCCGTGCTGAACGTCAACTGGTCGCCCTGCAGTTGTCGCAAAGTACGCCACCGCTGGCAATTGCCTACGTCAACCGGCTGGCTGACTGGCTGTTCACGCAGGCACGCCTGGTCAATCACTTATCGCGCGTAAACGATACCCCCTGGCAGCCCCAGTCCTGACCGCATCAGCCAAATATTCGGAAAAACCGAGCATTCCCCGCCTCCCACCTTCCTGCTAATCCTCGGATCGCTGCTTTGATCTGCCCGCAGCCACCGATATCATGGATTGCTTGCGATGACCATCTCCAACCATGCCACAACCCTGTCCCTGTCGCGCAAAGCCCAGCGGACCCAAGAGCAGCCGATCAGCTACCTGATCCAGGCGGTGATCGAAAATCCTGCGCTGATCAACCTGGCGGCCGGGCTGGTGGATGACGCCACCTTGCCGGTCGAGGCCACACGCCATATTGCCGAAACCGTCCTGGGCGATACCACCCGGGGCCGCCTGGCTCTCCAGTATGACAACACGGCCGGAATGCGCGGTTTGCGCGAAGCGGTCCTGGGGCATCTCGAAGCGCTCGAAGGCAAATCGGCTGAGCAGCTTTCGCTCACGGTCGACGAGGTGCTGATCTCCACCGGCTCGCAGCAGTCGCTGTATCTCATCGCCGATACCCTGCTGGACCCCGGCGATATTGTCATCACCGCCAATCCGTCTTACTTCGTCTTTACCGGAGCCCTTGAGTCCCTAGGCGCCAAGGTAATGGCGGTGCCGATGGATGAAGACGGCATGCTCGTCGAGCAAGTGCAATCCGTGCTGCAACAGCTTGACCACGACGGCCAGTTGCATCGCGTCAAGTTCGTCTACTGCACCAGCTATTTCCAGAACCCCACCGGGCTGACGTTGTCGCTGGAGCGTCGCCAGCGCCTGCTGGAGATCGTTCGCAACTTCAGCCGCGATCATCGCATCCTCATCCTTGAGGACGCCGCCTACCGCGAGCTGCGCTACGACGGCGACGCCCTGCCATCGATCAAGTCATTTGATCCGGATAACCGGTACACCGTGCTGACGCAGACGTTCAGCAAACCCTTTGCGCCGGGTATCAAGACCGGCTATACCTTCATGCCCTCGGATCTCATGGAGGCGGTGCTCCGCCAGAAGGGCAACCATGATTTCGGGTCAGCCAATCTCTGCCAGCACATTGCGCTGGAGGCCATGACCAGCGGCAGCTACCCACAGCAGGTCCAGCGCCTGTGCGACGGTTACCGCCGCAAGCGCGACCTCATGCTGGACGCCCTCAATCGCCATATGCCCCAGGCTCCCGGCATCCACTGGACGCACCCGCATGGCGGGCTGTATGTCTGGGTCACGCTTCCTGAGTCGATCGACACCTCGCGCGGCAGTCCGCTGCTCGAAGCCCGCCTCGCCAACGGCGTGATCTACGTTCCCGGCGCCTACTGTTTCCATCCCGACGCTGAGAACCGGATCCCGACCAATCACCTCCGCCTCAGCTTCGGCCAGATCGACGCGGACAGAATCGAACCGGGCATCGAACGCCTCGCCGCTGCCGTGAGGGGACAATTGGTATGAGCCGAACGCTGTTTCTCTACGTCTTCAAGGATCTCACGAAATATTTCCTGCTGGCGGCGGTTGCCCTGTCCGCCATCATGAGCTTCGGCGGCCTGCTCAAACCCCTCACCAAACAGGGCTTGGACATTTCACAGGTCGGCTGGATGCTGACATATCTCATGCCGGCGATGATGACGTATTCCCTGCCGATCGCCGCCCTCTTCGCCACCACGATGGTTTACGGCCGTCTGGCCGCGGACAACGAACTCACCGCCTGCCGCGCCAGTGGTATCAGCTACCTGTCCATGACCACCCCCGCGGTGCTGCTGGGATTGACGGTCGCGATTGTCTCGCTGCTGTTTCTCTGCTTTATCGTGCCCCTGTTCACGCTACAGGTTGAGCGGGTCCTCTACTCCAACATTGCGCAACTGGTGGTGAATCGCATCGATCGCGATCACGCCGTGCCGTTCAACGATGTCACCATTTACGCCGATGCCGCCCTGCTTCCTCCAGCCGCCGAGGATACCCCTGGCGATGTGCAGATCGTACAGCTGATCAATCCAACCGTGGTCACGCTCGAGCGGGTTGACCCATCTGATCCGGACTTGCAGCGCCCGCGCGATTTCTACACTGCACGCTACGCCACAGCCTTTATCCGCGAACAGGAAGACGGCGACGCCACCCTGGAGGTGCTGCTCGAAGGCGGCAGCCGGTTTCCGCGAAACCTCGCCGGTGGATCGCAGATCGGTATCGGTCGAACCGTCTTCGGTCCCATTGAGCTGCCGTCTACCATCCGGGAAAACAGCAAGTTCATGAACATCGGTGAGCTCAAGTCCATTCTGCGCAATCCCCTGAACAGCCGTGAGATCAGCCGGCTGTATTCCAAGGCCCTCCGCGACCATCGCATGACGCTCTTTGCGCACTCGATCCTCGAGCGTCTCAACGGGCCGTCGCGCAGCTTCACCTTTGTCAGTGGCGATGAACGCACCACCATCCAGGCAGCCGGACCACCGGTGGGATTCCGGGGAAACCGCATCGTCATCACCTATCCGGAGGATCCGGAAAACCGCCCCGTCGGCTTCATCGAACGCGACAACGGAAGCGTCCTGGCGGGATCCATGGCTGAAATCCACATCGGCATTCAGCCAGCGGATGATGGATCGGCGGCGGATATCGTCCTGGAGATGCACGACGCCGTCCTCCAGACGGCAGCCGGCCCGACACACCATGCTCGGTTCATGCGAACGCTGCGGACCGAGTTGCCGTCCTCTATCGTCAGCGATCGCAACCTGAATACCGCAAGTGACGCCTACCAGAACATCCATCGCCGCGCGGTGCGGCTGTACAACGATGTCCTGGCTGAGATTCATGCGCGCGTGTCGTTTGCAATCAGTTGCCTGATCCTGGTGATGGTCGGCTGTGCCCTGGGAATCATGTTCCGCAGCGGCAACTTCCTGTCCGCCTTCGCCGTCAGCGTGATTCCCGCAGTCCTGTGCGTCGCCCTGATCGTCACCGGGCAGCACACCGCCAAGAACATCCCCTCAGATCTCTCCGCAGCCGGCGAATCTCTGAGACTCGGCCTGCTCCTGATCTGGTCCGGCAACGTTGCCACCCTCCTGATCGCCATCTCGCTCCTGTGGAAGCTTCAGAGGCAATGAAGGGGGATTGAACCATGGGGACACGGAGGCACGGAAAAATGATTGCCGAAGAAGTAACCGAGAAGATTATCGCGGCGGCAATGGAGGTACACCGGGAATTAGGTCCGGGATTGCTGGAATCCGCCTATGAGCAATGCTTCTGTCACGAGCTTCATCTGCGGGGATTGCAGTTCAGACACCGGGTAAACCTGCCCGCGCTCTACAAGGGAACACGACTTGACTGCGGCAATTGGATCGATCTGATCATCAACGAACTGGTTGTCATCGAACTAAAAGCTGTTGAGCAACTTCTACCCATTTATGAGGCCCAACTGATGACCTGTCTGCACTTGACAAAGCTACGTGTCGATCCGCTGATCAACTTTAATGTTTCCCTGCTGAAAGATGGAATCAAACGCAGAGTCATCTAACCATTAATTTCCTGCTCCGTGTCTCTGTGCCTCCGTGGTTAAGCAGCCACAACCGAAATGCGAATCCTCGACCGCTACGTCATCCTCGCTTTTATCAAGAACTACCTCATCACCCTGCTGGTGCTGGTGGGGCTTTATGTCGTGCTCGACATGGTCTTCAACTTTGATGAGCTGGTTGAAGTCCGCGATTATTCTGACAAGCGCGGTGTGGCGTCGTTTCTTGAGATTGCCAGCAACGTAGCCGACTACTACCTGCACCAGGGATTTCTCTTTTTCACCAATCTCTCGCCAATTATTCCCGGCGTGGCTGCGGGATTTACGCTGATCCGCATGTCACGCAGCAACGAGCTGGTCGCCATCCTGGCTGCCGGCGTGCCGCTGCTGCGCGTCGCCGCGCCCATCATCATCGCCGCAA
>CAZSJB010000285.1:0-4805 GCA_964606625.1 uncultured Tepidisphaeraceae bacterium
CGCGGCCGATCAGCTCATCCACCAGTTTTTTGAGGTCGATCTGCTGGGTGTTGTCGGCTTTGGGGTAGACGACCACATTGCCGTCTTCGTTGATGTCAAAATACCCTTGGCCCCAGTTGCGCACGCCATACAGCTCGCGCGACTGCTCCACGGACCAGTGCGTCTCACTGGTCTGGTACCCCTGGCCGTTCGGGCGAAAGGGGCTGGTCTGGGGGATGGTATTCCCGCGAGCCGGCTGCCGCTCGCGCAGCAGATCCTGGTCACGGCCCTTCTCTGTCGTTACTTCCATCTATGCTGAACCTCGTAAGGATTCGGAGGAACACCGGGGACGAACGCATGCAATTAAAGAACACCCGTACAGAATCATACACCTGGGATTTTCTTGCGTACGGTCATCCTTGGAAAAACACCGCTCAATCCGTCCAATCGTAGCTTAAATTGTGGAAAGTCAAACCTTCGTAACAGATATTATCAGCTTCCCTTTCCAGAGCCACGTCGGGGGCTGACGGTGACGGTCGGGCAAGGAGCCTTCGACACTTCCAACGGATCGTCCAGCCAGGCAAAAACGATGACTCTGATCCCGTTTAATACGTGCAATAACGGGGTTTGGATCAGCCGCGGGAAGCTGGGGAAATCACCATCCATTTTCCCTCCCGGCCATCCTCTCCCTCCAGCCGGCAAGACTCGAGGCGCCGGCACGCCCCAGCCCCCGAGAGACAACCCGGTTCCACCGCCTCGCCAGGCCGATTTTCTCACCGGACAGGGTTGCAAGAATGATTCCATAACCTTCCCGCCCCAGCCGTCGGGACCGCGGCAGGGGGGCAGTACGTCAGATTTTCTGGGCTGTCGGGGGCAAATGTCTCAGATATGCTCCCCAACAGGGACACAGAGACATGGGCTTGTCTTTTGTGCAGGTGAGGATTTCTCAAACGGTCGACGCGGAAACTCTATATGGCGGATACCCCTGTTGCACATCCCCGCCGTGTTCTTTCGGTGACTGATGCGGTGGCTGTCATCGTGGGAATCGTCATTGGGGCGGGGATTTTTCGTCTTCCGCCGCTGGTGGCAGCCAATGTGGATGGCACGGCGATGTTTGTGCTTGTCTGGCTGGCTGGTGGAGGAATTTCCTTGATCGGCGCCCTCTGTTACGCCGAACTTGCCAGCACCTACCCGAATACGGGGGGCGATTACCATTTTCTGCGTCGCGCTTTCGGTGACGTGCCAGCCTTTCTGTTCGCGTGGGCGCGGCTGACGGTGATTCAGACCGGCTCCATCGCCGTCGTGGCGTTCATGGCGGGGGATTATGCCACGCAGATCCTGTCGCTGGGGAATTCCTCGTCCGCCATCTACGCGGCGCTGGTTGTGATCCTGTTTACGGGCTTGAACATCGCCGGATTGAAGCAGGGACGCATTGCGCAGTATCTCCTGATCGGCGCGCTGCTCCTGGGGATGGGGCTGATCGTGGTAACCGGTGGGGTTTTGGCAGCCGCCAACAGCCCGCCGTCGGCTGCTCTGGCTGAAGGAGTGGGTGGAGGAGTCCTCGGGGGATCGGCTGGGGCGATTGGCTTGGCGATGGTATTCGTACTGTACACCTTTGGCGGATGGAACGAGGCGGCGTATCTCTCGGCTGAGATGCGGGGCAATCGGCGAAGCATCATGTGGTCGCTGGTGATCGGGATTGCCCTGGTTACGACGGTGTACCTGGTCATCAACCTGGCCTTCTTGGGAGGGCTGGGGCTGGAAGGGATCGCTGCCAGTGAAGCGGTGGCAGCCGATCTGATGCGGCAGCAGTTCGGGGACAGGGGGGCGATGATCCTCAGCCTCATCATTTGCGTGGCAGCCGTCAGCACGCTCAATGCCACGATCATCACCGGCGCTCGCTCCGCCTATGCCCTGGGGCGAGATTTTCCGGTTTTCTCCTGGCTGGGACGCTGGCATAGCGGCGGCAGCACGCCCGTGAATGCGCTGGTGCTCCAGGGAATGATTGCGCTGGGGCTGGTCGTGCTGGGCGGCACGATGGGCCGTGGATTTGAGACGATGGTCGACTACACGCTGCCGGTCTTCTGGTTTTTCTTTGGGCTGACCGGAGCCGCCCTCATCGTCATGCGAATGCGCGATCCGTCGACTCCACGAGGATTCCGGGTGCCGCTGTATCCGCTGACCCCCATGATTTTCATCGCTGTTTGCATGTATATGCTCTATTCCGGCCTGCTTTACACGGGGCGGGGCGCACTGGTTGGCGTCGCCGTCCTCCTGGCGGGTGTTCCGCTTCTGCTGCTGGCCCGCGCCCGCCAAGCCAGCCAGCCGGCAGCCCAAACCCCTGTTCCGGAGGTAACCTCATGACGCATCCATCACCGTTTCAATCCCGAATCCTCTGCACCGTGTTGGTCCTGCTGATTGGTGGGATGACCGCATTCTCGGCTGCCCAGGCAGTCGAAGAACCGCCGCTTCGCACCCCGGACGTGCCCTACGTGCCCACACCCCAGCCGGTCGTTGAAAAGATGCTCGACATGGCGCAGGTGAAGGAAGGAGAGGTGGTGTACGATCTCGGCTGCGGCGATGGCCGCATTGTTATTACCGCAGCCAAGGCGCGCGGGGCGCGGGGTGTTGGCGTGGACATCAATCCCCGTCGCATCGAGGAGAGCAAGGCCAACGCCCGCGAGGCTGGCGTTGAGGACAAGGTGGAGTTTCGCGTCGAAGACCTGTTCGAGATGAAAGACCTCAACCAGGCCGACGTCGTCACGCTCTACCTGCTTCCCAGCGTCAACCTGAAACTGCGGCCCAAGCTGCTGGAAGAACTCGATCCGGGCAAGCGCGTCGTTTCCCATGCCTTCGACATGCATGACTGGGAAGCCGATGAGCAGGCAATCGTCGAGGGCAAGCAGGTCTACCTGTGGATCATTCCCGCCAGGGTGGAGGGCGCATGGACCACCCAAGGTCAGGCCAACACCTCGGTCAACCTCAAGCAGTCCTTCCAGAAACTCAGCGGTACGGTGGAACTTGACGGAACCACCTATACCCTCGAGGAAGGCCGTGTCCGCGGCAAGGAGATCGAGTTCAATGCCGCCTCCGGCGATGCCCAGATCACCTTTACCGGAAAACTGGAGGAGGATCGCCTCACCGGCCAGCTTACGCATGACGGCCAGAAGACCGACCTGACGCTCATCCGTCAGCCATCCTGAGCAGCCTATTGCCAATATCCCTCGGGCACGGGGCGCATCGACCCCGTGCCTTTTTTCGTGATTCCATTATTCTTGAAGATCGATTGCATTGCCCAAATGCTGGCGAACAGGAAGATGGGGTTGGAAGACAACCATCCCGAAGGGAGCACAACAGGATGAGCGGCCAATTTACCTATGAGTGGATCGACAACTGGGCGCGCGTACCAGAAAACGACACAACGCGTGAAAACGGCCGCACTCATGGCGTGGTGGTTGCTAATGACGGGCATGTCCTGGTGTTCTGCCAAGCCAATCCGGCTGTGCTGGTCTTTGATGAAAATGGCAAACAGGTCGACGGGTGGGGCGATCGATTCCTCGGCGCTCATGGTATGACGAAGGTCGAGCAGGAGGGGCGGGAATACCTGTGGCTGACGGATCAGGATTCAAAAGAGGTCGTCAAAACGACGCTCGACGGTGAGACCATCCAAAAGATTCAGCCCCCGCCACACGATGTGTATCGGGACGGTGGAAAGTATTCGCCGACCTGGGTGGCTGTGAACGAGACACGCCACGGGGGCAATGGCGATATCTGGGTGGCCGATGGCTATGGGGCGTCGCTGGTGCATCGATATGATGCTGGCGGCAATTACATCGGATCGATCTCCGGACAGAAAGGCGCCGGCCAGTTCGCCTGTCCGCATGGAATCGCGTTCGATTATCGCAGTGGCCGGCCCGAGCTGTACGTTGCCGATCGCGGCAATCAGCGCATCCAGGTCTTTGACGCCGAAGGCCGGTTCAAGCGCGTGGTGGGAGCGCGAACCCTGCATAGTCCGTGCATGTTCAGCTTCCTGGGCGAGCTATGTCTCGTGCCTGAGTTGTTTGCCCGTGTCGATATCCTCGACAAGAACGACAATCTCGCAGCCGTTCTCGGTGACAACGGCTATGTTACGACCCAGCCCGGATGGCCCAATCACAACCGAACCGGCCATCCCGAACGCATCCAGCCGGGGCGATTCAACAGTCCCCATGCTGCAACCTTTGCGCCCAACGGCGATATTTACGTCGTCGAATGGATCCTCGGCGGGCGGATTACCAAGCTGGCCAGGAACTGATTACCGCTCTTAATCGATGTGCATCGGTGTTTCATCGGTGGCTAACTACTTTGGTGAGGAATCATGAAACGTTTGTGTGTAATCGATCTGCCCGGGTTCAGCCGCGATCTGCTTTCTGCCGTGCCGGCGGAATCTCCTCTGGCCGGATGGCTGGGTCGGCAACGGATTGCTTCGCTCGATCCGAGCTTTCCGGCGCTGACCTGTAGCGTGCAGGCGACACTCACCACCGGAACCCCGCCTTCAGAGCATGGCATCATTGCCAACGGCATGGCCACCTATCGCTCGGCTGAGGATCAGGCACTGGTTGATCCAGCTAACCACGCCGAGCATCGCTGCCAGGTCAGCTTCTGGGAGCAGTCCAACCAGCTCCTCCAGCGCAACCGCTTCTGGCAGGATGAGAATGGCCAGTCGCGCTGGAAGACCGCCATGCTCTTCTTCCAGAATGCCATGCCCGGTTTTACCGCAGACCCCAAACCGGCTGCCGACATCGTCATCACTCCCAAGCCAGAGCACGGTCCGAACGGCGAAACCA
>CAZSJB010000286.1:0-4783 GCA_964606625.1 uncultured Tepidisphaeraceae bacterium
GCCATGAAACTCATGCCCGGCAGCCGCCACCCCGTCAATGAGGCGATGCTGGCGGAGCGAAACCAGTACATGAAGATTCGCGGCCGCGAGGTCTACAAGTTTGCGGTCGAGAAGTTCGTCGAGTTGATCCAGGATGCGATGCGCAAGTGCGAACTGTCTGCCGACCAGGTCAAGCTGATCGTCCCGCACCAGGTCAACCAGCGCATTATCGACAGCGCCATGGAGAGGCTCGACCTGCCTTCCGACAAGGCCTACGTCAACATTGACCGGTATGGAAACACCAGTGCCGCTTCAATTCCAATCGCTCTTGATGAGGCGCGCCGCGAGGGCAAGCTCCAGAAGGGGGACCATATTGTGATGGTCGCCTTCGGCGCCGGCCTGACCTGGGCCAACGCGGTGATAAAAGTCTAGCGAGTTTGCGATTTGCCAGTTGCAATTTGCCATTGGCGAACCGTGGGGCGTATTGCAGGTTTCAATCGCAAATCACAGATCAAAGATGACGAAACAGACTTACATTCTCTGCCCCGGACAGGGCGCTCAGGTTGTCGGGATGGGCAAGGACTATTACGACGCCTCGCCAAAGGCGCGCGAAGTCTTTGATACCGCCAATGAAGTGATCGGATTCGACCTGCGGTCTCTTTGTTTTGACGGACCGGAAGAACGACTCAACCAGACTGACATCGCCCAGCCGGCGATTTATGTCACGGGTGTGGCATGCTACCAGGCGGCAGTCGATGCGGGAAAAATTGATCCCGATCAGGTGACAGCGTTTGCCGGGCTGAGCCTTGGTGAATACACCGCACTGCACCTGGCGGGTGCATTCAGCTTTGCCGATGGCCTGACGCTTGTCGCGGCCCGCGGCCGGTATATGCAGGAAGCTGCCGTCGCATCGCCCAGCAGCATGGTCGCGATCATGGGCGGCGATGAAGCCGCCGTTACCGCACTGTGCGAAGAAGCTGCCGGCGGCGAAGTGCTGGTGCCTGCGAACTTCAACGCGCCGGGGCAGATCGTGATCAGCGGTTCGAAGCCTGCCTGCAGCCGGGCTTTGGCTGCCGCTGAAGCCAAGGGCCTTAAGGCCGTCGAACTGAAAGTCGCCGGGGCGTTTCACAGCCCGCTGATGCAGCCTGCGGCTGATCGTATGCGGGAAGAACTCGATAAAATTGACCTCAAGGCGCCGGCCCGTCCTGTCTACGCGAATGTGACCGCGCAGCCGCACGGCGATGTGGCGTCTCTGAAAGATCTACTCGTCCAGCAGATCGTGGCACCAGTTCGCTGGGAGCAGACGATGCAGGGGCTGGTTGGCGCTTCGCCGGAGGGGCGGTATATCGAACTGGCTCCCGGCCGTACACTGGCGGGTTTGATGAAACGCATCAACCGTCGCCTGCCGGTCGAAAGTCTCGCCTCAGCCGATGCGCTGAAGGACTGAGCAGTGATGTGGCACGGGCTACCAGCCCGTGGTGATTCGAATCAGGCGCACGGGCTGGTTGCCCGTGCCACAGGATGGAAATCATGACCGAGAAACGAGTGGCATTCGTAACCGGCGGATCGCGTGGCATTGGCGCAGCCATCTGCCGCCAGCTCGCAAAGGATGGCTTGCACGTGGTCGCCGTTGCGCGCAACGCCGACAAGCTCCAGGAGGTCGTCCGTGAGATCGAGTCCGCCGGTGGCAGCGCCGAAGCCGTTACCTGCGACATTGCTGATTCGGCTGCCCTGACCGCCTGCATCGAGGCGACCATCGACAAGCATGGTCATCTCGATGTGCTGGTGAACAATGCCGGCATCACCAAGGACGGGCTGCTGCTGCGCATGGAAGATGAGGATTTCGATTCGGTGATTAACACGAACCTCAAGAGTGCGTTCGTCGCGATCCGGGCGGCTGCCCGGTCGATGATGCGGCTGAAGGGTGTCGGCGGACGGATCATCAACATCAGCTCGGTGGCGGGAGTCGCCGGCAATGCGGGCCAGGCCAACTACGCAGCCAGCAAGGCTGGGCTGATTGGCCTGAGCAAGACCGTTGCCAAGGAGCTGGCCAGCAAGAACATCACCTGTAACGTGGTCGCGCCGGGATTTGTCACCACGGACATGACCGATGTGCTGAATGACCAGATCAAGGAGGGCGTGAAGAACTTCATCCCGCTGAAGCGATTCGGCAAACCCGAGGAAATCGCGGCTGCGGTTGCATTTCTCGCTTCCCCCGCAGCAAGTTACATTACCGGCCAGGTGATTTGCGTGGACGGCGGGATGGTGATGTAGTTTTGTCACTGGTCACGGATCACTCGCCCGGGGCTGGGGAGTGAGAAGGTGTGGCCGTCGAGGCCCTGTTCGGCACGACGGTGGCCTGCCGAGGACAAGTGACAAAGGACGAAGGACCAGTAACAAATGACACGCCCGCAGGGGCGCAACAATTGCAAACTAGCCTGATACGGCTATAGTTTTCGAGACTTTCGGCCGCGGTGGCCGGTGATAAATGAACCTCACCCGGGTAGGTGGAACAGCTATGGATGACATTGAACAGAAAGTGATTGAAATCGTCAGTGAGCAGATGGGCGTGGACAAGAGCGAGATCACGCGCGAAACCCACTTCATCAACGATCTCAACGCGGATTCGCTGGACACGGTGGAACTGGTCATGGAGTTCGAAGACGAGTTCGAGCTGTCGATTCCTGACGAGGAAGCCGAGAAGATCCAGACCGTCGGTCAGGCGATCGATTACATCAAGGAACACAACAGCAAGTAATTAGATGGGCAGTGGGCGGTAGGCAGTCCGCAGTGAAGGCTCTTCACTGTCCACTGCCGGCTGCCTGCTGCCCATTCCATCCACTTATGAAGCGCCGCGTCGTCATTACCGGAATTGGCTGCGTTACCTCGCTTGGTGAAAGTGGGGATGAGCTGTGGGAGAACCTGTGTGCCGGCAAGAGCGGCATCGGGCCGATCACACGCTGGGACGCCAGCAATGTCGCCTGCCGCATCGGCGGCGAGTGCGCCAGCTTTGATGTGACCAGGTACGGCGTCGATGCCCGCGAAGCCAAGCGCATCGACCGCTTCGGACAATTCGGAATCGCAGCCAGCTACACGGCCGTGAAAGACGCCGGGCTGGACTTCAGCAAGGAAGACCCGTTCCGTTGTGGTGTAATCATCGGCAGCGGCATCGGCGGCATCGAAACGCTCGAAGAGCAGACCCGCATCCTCATCTCGCGCGGTCCTGGACGTGTCAGTCCCATGACCGTCCCGCGGCTGATGGTCAACGCAGCCAGCGGTAACGTATCGATCATGTTCGGTCTCAATGGCCCGAACACCGCCGTTGCCACGGCCTGTGCGACCGGCGCCAATGCGGTCGGCGATGCCATGCGGTTCATCCAGCATGACCTGGCGGACATCATGATCGCCGGCGGCAGTGAAGCCGCGTTGTGTGAAGTGGGCATGGCCAGCTTCGCCGCAGCCCGTGCCATGAGCACCCGCAACGACGATCCGACACGCGCCAGCCGGCCGTTCGACAGAGATCGTGACGGGTTCGTGATGGCCGAGGGCGCCGGCGTCGTCATCCTCGAAGAGTATGAGCACGCCGTGAAGCGCGGCGCTCGTATCTATGCCGAACTGGTCGGCTATGGCATGAGCGCAGACGCCCACCATATCACCGCACCCGAGCCCGAAGGGAAGGGGGCGGTCGCAGCCATGGAGTTCGCGCTCAGGGATGCCGGGGTCAACCTGGAGATGGTCGATTACATCAATGCCCACGGGACCAGCACGCCGCTGGGCGACATCGCCGAAACCAAGGCTGTTAAAACACTGTTCAAGGATCACGCTCGTAAGCTGGCGATCAGCTCCACCAAAAGCCAACTCGGCCATCTGCTGGGTGCATCCGGCGGGGTTGAAGCGCTGGTGACTGCGCTGGCGGTGTATCACGACACACTGCCTCCGACGATCAATCTTGATAATCCGGATCCTGAGTGCGATCTGGACTATGTTCCCCATCAGCCACGCGATCGGCGCGTTACTTACGCGATGAGCAATTCCTTCGGCTTTGGCGGGCATAACGCCAGCCTGCTGATGAAGAAGGTCGGGTAAGCAGGCAGGGGTGGTACTCTGCCTGACTGCCCCTGTTCCCAGATGTGCCTGGTATACAAAAAAGGATCCGGCTTCGCTCAGAAGCCGGATCCGTTGATTTTGGCTGCTGGGGACTGCCCATAAGGCAGCCGCGTACACCGCGGGAGTCTCACCCGCGGAAGCTGCCTTACAGCAGCCCTCGCATACAGTCATAATTGGTCACGGATCACCTCCATTTCAGGTGAGCACTTCGATGCATTGCGCATCTTCGCTCGGGTCCTGCCCAGCCGCCACGGTTGCCTGCTGCAGGATATCGCCAGCCGGTTCGACGCCGCAATTCGCATCGCTGTCGAATCGCGGTTGTGCGCCAGCCTGCAGTCAGCCCGCCGCCGGGCTCCCACTCCCGCAAGCGCCCCTGCGGGAACGTCCTGGCCAGCCGCCAGATCCGCATCTGCGACTCGCCCATCACCGTCCGGTGACGCCTGAATCATACGATTCGATTTTCAGAAATATCAACCAAAATCTGCCCCCGCGAACGAACTTTATGCAGCAACGCCGACGTCAACTGTGCAGGCCGGCTGAGCTGTAAATGGCGGGTCGAGGTCGGCCGATTGGGGTGCAGGAATTGCTCACCCATGCACGCCCGGGCCCGGGCGGCTACAATCCATCGCCATGGCCTCTGGGCAGCAAACACTCGACCATCAGTACCAGGAGATGCGCTGGCGGATTCTTTCGTTGG
>CAZSJB010000287.1:0-4756 GCA_964606625.1 uncultured Tepidisphaeraceae bacterium
AAGCAGTACCTGACCGAAACGGCTGAGCGCGTCCAGAAGGAGCGCAAGACGAAGGTCAAGTACCTGGTCGGCACGATGATCGAAGTGCCACGGGCTGCCCTCACCGCCGATGAGATCGCGAAGGAAGCCGAGTTCTTCAGCTTCGGCACCAACGACCTCACGCAGATGACCTTCGGGTTCAGCCGTGACGACGTGAACACCTTCCTGCCCGACTATCTGGACAAGGAGATCCTGGAGCGCGATCCGTTCCAGAGCATCGACACCGATGGCGTCGGCCAGCTGGTGCGCCTCGCGGTTGAACGGGGCCGGCAGGTCCGCCCGGACATCAAGCTGGGCATCTGCGGTGAGCACGGTGGTGATCCCCGTTCGGTCCACTTCTGCTATGAGGTTGGACTCAACTACGTGAGCTGCTCGCCCTACCGCGTGCCGATCGCCCGCCTGGCTGCCGCTCATGCCGCCATCAACGCCGAGGCCGCCACCAAGGCGGTGAAAAAGGCCGTGAAGAAAACGACGAAGAAGACCGCCAAGAAAACCGCGAAAAAGCGGGCCAAGCGGTAAGAAGACAACCTCTGACGGTTGAGACTGGATTGTGGCGTGGTCGGTTCCCGATCACGCCACTTTCATTTGGCTGTCAGCCAAGCAATTAGAGCCCCCGTCCGCAGTGCCCCGGATCCCCTCATTTGTCGCGTGGCGGCTGCCTGGTTTTTTCGAGTTCGTCCCGCACCTTTTGCCAGCGCGGCTCCGGCTCACAGCAACAGGGTGTGTCGTTCCATAGCGGAACGTCGTCGTGGATCGTGCGGATTTCACCGGGTCGCTCGTTCGAGCGAATCGGCGGGTTGCCTGTCCCAGGATGATGTGTTCGCATGGTTCACCTCGTCCGATGATAGGCGCGCCCCGCTGCGGATTCCGAGCACCCGCCGATATTCCGCCAGCACCGGCTCCCAGGCGTAATGTTCTCGCACCTCTCGCAAGCCCTGCTCGACCAGGCGCTGCCGCAAAGCGTCTTCCACAGCCATGCGGGCGATCGCCATCGCCAATGCATCGGGCTGACCGACCGGCACCAGCAGGCCATTGTGCTCATGCCGCACCACGTCCCGAATCCCCGGGGCATCGGTCGCCACAATCGGAATCCCCGCGGCCATCGCCTCGATCAACACCATCGGCAACCCCTCAGCCTCCGACGGCAACACCAGCACGTCCGTCGCAGCCAGCGCCTCCACCGCCGGAACCGTCCCCCGCATCTGCACCACGCCCCTCAATCCAAGCTGATCGATCTCATCGCGTAACGCATGCCGCAAATCCCCATCCCCGTAGATGCTCAGCCGCAGCTCTCCATCAAACCGCCGCATCGCCCGCAGCAGATCTCCAATCCGCTTGACCGGGTCCAGCCGCCCAATGAACGCCACCTCCCGCACCGAGCGGCCTTCCCGCCCCTGCCTCGCCGCCGCAAAGGCCTGGGCATCCACCGCATTGGGGATCACCACGATCTTCTCCCGTGGCACGCCAGCCCACTCCTCCGCCGCCTCCGCCACACTGGGCGACGGCACGATCACCGCCTCGGCGGCGGCATGAACCGCCCGCTGCATCCACCAATGCCAGCGCGGCCGCGGCTGGGTGGTCTGGATGGACTGAAACCATCGCACTCCCTCCAGAAATCGCGACGCTCCGGCAGCCACCGCGTTGGCATGAATCAGGAAGCTCAGCACCGTATCGAACCGCCCCTGGCGTACCAGCCGTGTCAGCCGCGTCACCACTACCGGCAGGTCATACACATCATCCGCATTCAGCGGCGTCACCTTCACACCGGCTGCGGCGATCTGGTCGGCCATCGGCCCCCAGGGCGCCAGGCAGGCCACTTCCACCTCCACCTGCGGCAACCGGGACAGGCGAATCGCCAGTTCCCGTACCACGGTGGGCGTACCACCAATTTCAAGATCCGTATTCAGCAGCAGAATGCGTCGCATGCGCCCCAGTCTACTCCCCTTCATGGCAGGCTGAAAATCAAGCCCGCCGCGGATCGTAAATCCACGGCGGGCTGGGTGAGCGGTAGGACTATGGTTTGCGCTTCCAGACATAGCTGGCATCGGGCAGATCGAACTCGCGATCACCCGCAACCGCGGTGATGCGGCCCGTTTCCGAGGTACGGAAGCCCAGTTCATCGCCCTGTTCCAGATTGACCGTCACCTTCGGATCGGAATCAAAGGTGGAATAAAGAGCATAGGTGCCCGTCATGGGGGCTTCCTGAAGCAGGGCCTGCTTGCCCTTCTGGTACTGCACAACCGGTTGGCCGGAAGTGAACTTGGCACATCCGGCAATACCCACCATCAACATCACCAACGCTGTAAGAGCGCTACGCATAAAGAATCTCCTTTCCCAAAACATGGTTGAAATCGATGCGAACACCGCATCGCACACTGGTTCTGATTAGCCTACCGCAAGCGGGCTTAACTTGTCACCGTTGCTTCTGCTCGCTTTCCCGACGAACATACCGGCGAAGCAAAGGAGGCCATTTGGAAGCTGCGTTGCGCAATCGCCTGATCTACGGGCCAATCATGCTGGCCGCGCTGGGACTGCTGCTGTGGCTGGACCATGCCATCGAACAATGGACCCATACCTGGGCGACCCGCGTCTTTGAGATCGACCATGGCATTGGCGGCGTGGGGCTGCTGATCCTGCTGATCGTCGTTCTGCCCCTGGCGGTGGTCGAGCTGGCACGCCTGTTCACAGCCGAAAACGTGCGGCCATACCGATTCATCGCCGCCTCCGCCTGCGCGGCACTGGTGATCCATGCGTTTCTCACCCAGTTTCCCGCATTCAAAATCATCTCCACCTCGGTGCTCGCGTTCATCATCGCATTCGTGATGCTGTTGGCTGCCCTGCGGCGCGCACTGGAACGGGAAACGCATGACGCGATCGTGCGCATGGCGGGCACGGTACTGGCGACGCTGTACCTGGGAGGGCTGGCGTGGTTCCTGCTGGCGATCCGGGTGAAACAATCCGAGCACTTTGAAGGCCAGACGCTGAAGGTGCTGTTTGTTCTGCTGGTGGTGAAGTTCACCGACATCGGGGCCTTCTTCGGGGGCCGGGCGATCGGCAAGCACAAGCTGATCCCGTGGCTGTCGCCGGGCAAGACCTGGGAGGGCCTGTTCTGCGGGCTGTTGACAGCCGGCGCGGCCGGCGCCGCCATGTCGCCGTTCATCGCCGATGGCGCCGGGATGATGGCTTGGCACAAGGGGCTGGCGTTCGGGATCGTCCTGGGCGGCATCGGCCAGTTGGGCGATCTGCTGGAAAGCCTCATGAAGCGGGACGCGGACGTAAAAGACTCCGGCACCGTCATCCCGGGATTTGGCGGTATCCTCGATGTCATCGACTCACCGTTGGTAGCTTCTCCCTTTGCATACCTCCTGTTCAGCCTGGCGTGATCGCCGACAGAGATCGGCCATCTTTGCAAGATCTGCTGGCCTGCCGCCCTCTGCTGCCTCGCGCCAGCCGGCGTGGGCGCAGGGGGTTCGCTTCGAGAGTGTTACCATTGCTGCACCGCGGCAAATCCCTTCCTCCGCATCTGGCGCGATCCATAGACACTTCGCCTGATCGCGCTTGCTGACTCGCAGACGGCAAAAATCACAAAATCGAAAAGCCGGCTGATCGGTGAACAGAATCGACCTTTCTCCGGAAGATGGGAAAGCCCCCCGCGGCGGGATCGGAAAAAACAGGGACGAAAAGAAGATGATTTTTGCCGCGCCTCAGGATATAACTATATCCTAACTTCCGTCGGGCATCCAATGCCTGTTTTCGAGTTGTCCACCGCCTGGCGCGAAAACCCGTGGATAACTTGGAGTAGAAACCCAGCCAGATCGGTTTTGTGTGAAAACCGTGTTAACGTAACCAACCGACAGGTAATTCTTTACCAATCCAAGTGAGGGACACCCACGAGATTTAGTAAAGATTCCGTTGACGAACACAAGATGTAGTGTATATTCGGAAATGCTGTAATGGAGGGCCGGGGCAACGGCTTTCAAGCAATTCCGGCGATCGGGTCAGCCGTGGAGACGGACTCCCGAGCGCATCCAAGAATGGGCAGCCGCGGCGGAGCCGCATCCAATTACAACATTAACAGGCGGTCTGGCTTCCTCAGGAACCCGGGCCCAGTATGAGGAAATCGGACGCTTCTCCCGGTGCGGTTGCGTATTGCCTTTTGCATCCCGCCGACGGCAGCAAGCCCGTAACGAAAGGACATCGGCAGCCATGGCAATCCTGTGCGACACCCAGATCCGTGAATTGATCGGTATTGAACCGTTCGAGGACAACATCAAGCGGCCGGGCAAGATCAGCTACGGCGTCAGCAGCTACGGGTACGACCTGCGCGTCGGCTCGGTCTTCAAGATCTTCACCAACGTCAACAGCGAGATCGTTGATCCCAAGAAGTTCAGCGAGCGCAGCTTCGTCACGATCGACTGCGACGAAGCCCGCACCGACCACGTACTGATTCCCCCCAACAGCTTCGCCCTGTGCGAAACCGTCGAGACGGTCACCATGCCGCGCGACTACCTGGCGATCTGCGTGGGCAAGAGCACCTATGCCCGCTGCGGCATCATCGTCAACGTCACGCCCATCGAGCCCGAATGGCGCGGCAAGATCACGCTCGAAATCAGCAATACCACCCCCCTGCCCGCCAAGATCTACGCCAATGAGGGGATTGCCCAGTTGATCTTCCTCAAAGGCGACCGCGTCTGCTCAACCAGCTACGCCGACAAAT
>CAZSJB010000288.1:0-4072 GCA_964606625.1 uncultured Tepidisphaeraceae bacterium
CTGCCGCAGGTAGGCGATACCGGCCAGCGGCGGCTGGCTGGGGCGCGCGTGCTGATCATCGGGTGCGGCGCGCTGGGAAGCACAATTGGGGAGCAACTTGTTCGCGGCGGCGTCGGATACGTCCGTCT
The DNA here is from genome assembly GCA_964606625.1 of uncultured Tepidisphaeraceae bacterium. Taxonomy (GTDB): domain Bacteria; phylum Planctomycetota; class Phycisphaerae; order Tepidisphaerales; family Tepidisphaeraceae; genus CALEKX01. The sequence continues at coordinate 129 of CAZSJB010000288.1, forward strand.
GGTCGACCGTGACCTGGTAGAATGGACCAATCTCCAGCGACAGGTTCTGTTCGACGAAGCCGACGCCCGCGCCATGACCCCCAAGGCTGTCGCCGCCGCCAATCGCCTGCGGCAGATCAACAGCACCATCACGCTCGATCCGGTCATCCTCGACATCGACTCAGCCAATATCGCTTCGCTGCTCGATACGCCCCAGGGCCGTGTCGATCTGATTCTCGATGGCACGGACAACGCAGCCATTCGATATCTCGTCAATGACCTGGCTACCCGCGAGCACCTGCCATGGGTGTACGGTGCGGTGCTGGGCATGGAAGGGCGGATAATGCCTGTACTTCCCGGTGAAGCCTGCCTGCGCTGCCTCTTTTCCTCCCCGCCGGCAGCCGGCGAGCTGCCCACCTGCGAGACCGCCGGCGTGCTGGGAGCGGCGGTCAGCATTGTTGCATCCATGCAGGTTGCCCTGGCGTACCAGATCCTGCTGGGCGCCGAGATTCCCCGCATGATGCAGGTGATCGATGTCTGGCAGGGGCGGTATCGGTCGATCTCGATTGCCGATGCCAAGCGGGCTGACTGTCCGTGTTGCGTCCATCGGCAGTTCGACTTCCTCAATGCGCCGCCGGCTTCGGGCACAGCCACGCTTTGCGGGCGCGACGCTGTGCAGGTCCGTGCGCCGCGCGGCACGCAACTGGACCTGGCCCAACTGGCCGATCGGCTGAAAGCCACCATCGATATCGAGCAGCAGCGGTTCTTCATTCGCATCCGGCTGGGCGAAGGGGAAATGCTCACGGTTTTTCCTGATGGCAGGGTCATCGTTTCTGGAACGCGCGATCCGGCGCGGGCAAGAACGCTGGTGGCGCGCTGGGTAGGGGTCTAGTCATCCCTGGTTGCCGGGTTCTGTCTTATCCACGCGGATGGTGCAATCGCCGGGCAGATAGGCGTCGGATGATCGGTAATCGCGGCTGAGCGTGCGCACAAAGGCCTCCACGTCATTGCGGTGATGCCAGTACAGATGTGCCGCAGCCGCCAGGGTCGGGGCGGACAGAAAATTGAAGATCAGCGTATGGGTTGTGGCTTCGAAGGCACGCTGTAGTGTCGGGTAAAACAGCCGTGGCGGCAGGGTGTTCAAGGATCCGGAAAAGACGATGATATCCGCACCCACGAACAGCCGCGCTGGTTCCTGCACAAAGTCTGCCCGCACCACCTGACAGTTGGGCAGGGCATCTGCTTCCATCCTGGTCGCCAGCGCCTCAACGGCTTCCAGACCGATGTATTGAAGAGGTGTGATTCCCCCAGCCAGCAGATGCCTGAGCAGGTCGCCGCGCCCGGCTCCGGCATCGAGGACAATCCGGCCATTGAAATCCACCATGTCGATCATCGCATCAAACCGCACGCGCTGCGTCGTGCGGCTGGCCCACAACAGCGAGCCGAATTCACCGCCATAGCGGCGGGCCGCCTGGGTGTAGGGGCGCAGGTAAGATGGTTCGGTGGGCTGGGACATGTCTCAATCAACCAGTTCACCCGAGAGGTCATACGGCTTGAGGCTGGTGAGGCGCACCCGCAGTTCAACCGGTTCAAGCACCGCAAACGGTGGGACACGTGCTTCCAGGGTCTTGCGTGATTCCGGTGTGAGGTTGAGCGTCAGGTGTCGCTTGTGCTTGAGGTCATACACATCAGCTGACAGCTGGCCGTCGGATTCGATCGTGGGCGTGCGACCATGCACACGCAGGGTGACGATGTCGCCCTCGTTGGCATGAGCAAGGACATCATCAAATCCACTGGTTTCTGCCTGTTTGGAATCGACCTGGTGAAAACGGGCTGGATCGGTGCTCTTGAGCGCAGCCTCACCGGTGGAGTAGGTCTTGATCAGTGGGGGAGCGAAGTCGAACGGCTCGATCCGGTCGTTGTGGCAGATGCCCCATTTCTCGCGGGCTGTGTCGATCGTGTCGACATGGGTGTTAATCCACCGCATGAACTTCGTGGACCGGTTCGCGGGCGGATCATAGATGTTGTCCTCGAAGACAACCTGGTAGTCGGCTGGGCTGTCACCGCGCTTGAACTCGCCGATGCTGGTGAGAATGGCGTGATCACCGCGCCAGTGCTTGATGCGGTTGTTGCGCACGGTGATGTTGCGGATTCGACGCGTGCGCTTCGCGTCGTCATCTACGCCTTCGCGGTTGAGATCACGAAACTCAATTCCCGTCCCGCAGTCGACAATGGTGTTGCCCTCGACCAGCACGTCGCTGCTTTCGAGAATGCCGATACCAGCGGAGACGTTGGAATAAATGACGTTGTTGCTGATCACTCCCTTGCCGGTATTGCCTTCGGTCCAGATCCCAACCGCCGCCCACGGTTGGTCCACCTTCTCGTGGCCGTTTTCCAGGCCAACGCCGGCGTGATTCCCGAAGATCGTACAGCCGGTGATGAGGTAATCGCTGTTGTCCCAGTCCAGCCACCAGCCCGACCCGAAATTGTCGTAGCTGATGACCCCTTCCACCCGCATGCCCTGGCTGTAGAGGAACTTGCACGCGCCGCTGTTGCCGCCCGGGGAATCGGGAAACTGGTTGCAGCGGCGGATGATCGAGTCCTTTACGATGATGTTCTTCCCGAATCCGCCCGACATCCCATTGTTGCCGCAATCCTCTACGACCGTTCGCAGAATCGTGATGTCATCCCCGCGGGCGACGATGCCATCGTAGTCGGCATGCCGCACCACACAGTCTTCAATCCGCCAGCCGGTGTTCGCGCCAATCCCGCTGCCGCGAGAGTTCTCAAAGATCAGCCCGCGCAGCGTGATCCACTCAGCGCCCTGCCAGCGTTCCTGGTTCTGCGGATTGCGCCGCAACGGGCCAATATGCAGCGGATACTCGCGGTGATGGTACTTGTCCTGGCGTTCGCCAGCGGTGATCACGACCGTACCCGGTTTCTCAGCCATGAAGGTAATCGGGGCATCTGCCCGGCCGGTACGGCGGAGGATAATGCTCTGCTCCTGGTAGGTGCCCGGCCGGATGATGACCGTATCGCCCGGGCCGGCGCTCAGAGTGGCGCGGGAGATCGTCGCAAACGGACGGTCGGCTGATCCCGGCCCCTGGTCGGATGCCTGGGGATGCTGTTGATCGACATAGTAGGTGGCAGACATGGCATTCGCACAGAAGCAGAGGACAACCGTGGCAATGAGGGTCTTGATCATAGGGCAGTTCCAGTGGTTCGGCTGATGAGCCTATCCGTATTGGGGCGATGTGGCTACCCAAAGAGGACACGGAGATTCAACGCTCGTTTGTATGACAGCGGAGAGCAGCGCACTGAGGCGCACGCTGATAGTGGGTTTGCTTGCGTGATCAATTTTCAATGGCTTGGGTGTCTCAAACGCGGTTGCTGAATTGGAAAGAGGGATCGAAGGCAGGCAAACTGGGTTCGAAATGGCTTTGCAGTGCATGGTGTCTCATACATTCGCGCAACGATATATGACGGGATGACCTGTCGCGCAGCGTGACGCAGGATCATCGTATGCCATTCATGGTTGTCTTCGGAAAGCATAGGAATGAGTGCATGGGAGGGCAGACTACTGCCTGACGCGACCGTCAAATGGCTATCCTCGGCTGGCCAATCTCCTGCATTACTGAACTTACGCCAATCGAATATTCACATGCCAACGGAGAACAGGGAGAGGGGTTTCGCAGATGCTGGGGCTTCATCCTTATCCCCCGCATTGATGGTGCGCATTAACTATAGCCGAACATGCGTTGCGGGTCAAGCAGCGAATCGACAAAGCTTCTGGCTGTGCGTATGCTGCCACCGGTGCATTTTCTGAAAGCAGGGATCCGATCCCCGGGGAAGGAGATTTCCATGCGAGCATTGATGGGCTGGGTGATTGCGACAGCGCTATGGCCGGTATGGGCGATGGGCCAGCCGCTGGCGGATCACGTGCCGGACGATGCGATCCTCTACAT
>CAZSJB010000288.1:4082-4750 GCA_964606625.1 uncultured Tepidisphaeraceae bacterium
GGGCACCAATGCCCTCCAGCAGCCGTACCAGGGGACGCATCTACAGGAGATCATGCAGCACTCGAATATCCCGCAGTTGCTCGATCGTGCCTTACCCGGATTGATCGATCGGGTTGCCCAGGAGGACCCCGACGCAGCCGAGATGATCCGGACCGCCTCCAGCATTGTTCGGGAAGTCTGGCAGTATCCGGTTGCCTTCTATGTTCGCGATTTTCCGGATGTTGACAGCGTACCCGGGGAGAACTTTGAAAGCACATTCGTCATCGACGCAGGGGAGGAGGCCGAATCGCTTACGCAGCGGCTGAACGAATTGCTGGAGAACCAGGACGGCGCATCGCGCGCACACCGCGTCGATAACATCATTGTGATCTCGGCCCAGCCAGAGCAGACGACGCATGTCGATGCCCCTCTGGGCAACAGCCAATCCTACACGGCTGCCGTCGATCAGCTCCAGGATCAACCGGCGCTGTGCGTTTATGTCAACGGCGCTTTGATCCGCGATATGGTCGCCCGTACCGCTGAAGCTGAAGGGGAAGGCGCCGGTCCGGCGGACCCTGGCCTGGCCGGTCCACCTCAGATGCTCATTCCGCTGCACCTGTTCCGGGGGATCGATGCCATCGCCTGGTCCGCCGGTTTTGACGGTGAAATGTGGCGCACGCAGGCGTTTA
>CAZSJB010000289.1:0-4749 GCA_964606625.1 uncultured Tepidisphaeraceae bacterium
GCCGGTGATCGTGATTTTGCCATCGGCTGCATGAAACGCGGTTTTGCCGCCCTCTGCATCGAACAGCGCAGCCAAGGTGAGCGATCCGAGCGCGTGCAGGAGAAAATCGCCCCCCACAATGGCTGCCATGACGCCGCCTGGCGGGCGCTGCTGCTGGGGCGCACGCTCGTCGGCGAGCGCGTGTTCGATGTCGAACGGGCGCTGGATTACCTGCAATCCCGCGGCGATGTGGATATGGCTCGCATCGGGATCGTGGGCAATTCCGGCGGCGGCACGGTCGCGACCTACGCGGCGGCGCTGTCGTCGCGGATCGCGTATGCGATTCCATCGTGTGCATTCGGGTCGTATGCAGTGACCAGTGCATCAATCTATCACTGCGGCTGCCACTACATTCCCGGGATTGTGGAATGGATGGACATGGGCGATGTACTGGGCGCGTTTGCGCCGCGGTCCCTGGTGGTCGTCGCCGGAAAGAGCGATCCGATCTCACCGGTGAATCCCGCTATGCGAAAGCAGTTCACCCACCTGCGGCAGATTTACGCACAACTGGGCGCCAAGGATCGTTGCCGCCTGGTGATCGGCCCCGAAGGCCACCGCTTCTACGCTGACCTGGCCTGGCGCACCATGCTGCGGATAATTAGCTGACAAACCACGCGTCGCCCACGGCGTGACAGTTCCCCATAGAGCACCGCGCCCCCCCATGGTGTCCAACAGTGAAGTGGTACGGGCTCCTCGTCTGCGATTCTGCACTCCAATCGCGGGCGAAACGCCCGCGCCACCCATAAAAAAAACCGGTCCGCTGAGATGGTCAGCAGACCGGCATTCTCATTCACGTTTCGCAACCCGAAGGATCAGGCGCGGCGACGACGCAGCATCGCCAATCCGCCCAGCCCCAGCAGGCTAAGTGATGCCGGTTCGGGGACGATGCTGAAGTTGTCGAGGTTGACTCCGATGCTGTAGTCATCGCCATTCACTTGACGGATGCGGTAGCCGAAGTAGTCGCCACCCAGCGGATCCGTGTCAATCAGCGTGACAGGCGTCGTGGTGGCGGTGCCATCTGAAATCGTGAACGACAGCGTCAGGTGACCCAACTCGTTGTAAGTACCTTCCAATCGGAAGGTCAGGGGCGAACCGATCTCGATGTCGATAGTATCGAGAACGTTAGCGACCACGCGCTTGGTCTCGGTACCATCGGCGCGCTGGAGGATAATGTCCCCAGTTGTGATGCTCGGCGTTCCATCGTGGGCTAACACCAAGCTGGCCCAGTAAAAGGGATGGTCGCTTGTGCCATGCAAGGCGTCCGTTCCACCGAACCCGCTGCTGCCCAAGGCTACCAAGCCAGCTTGAAACGCCTTGTTGCCGTTGGTATCGATCGTAAGGCTGGCAGGAGTCACCTCAGAGGTAATGATGAAATTACCCCCGTTGGCAACTGGATCGGCCGCATCCACTTGAACGCGTGCAAAGGCGCTCAAGTTGCCGACAGCACCACTGGTACTCTGAGACGCAACAAAACTCAGCGCGTTGTTCTGGATGTTAAAACTGGTCGCCAAGTCCGAATCACCTACACCATAAGCTATTCCCACCGTCCAGTCTGCAGGCGTCGAGCCGTTGGGGCCGGTGAAATCCGTGCTGTAGGGCGTGGTAACAGCCGCAAAACTGACAGACGTGAAGGCTGCAACAGCCACAAAAGCCAACGTTTTCATAGACATTTCGCCTCCGGATAACCTTTCTCCCCCTTCCAAGATCAGATGCTGTGATGACTATGCTTCGGAAGCAATTCCCAAACAAGGAAATTTTGCGTATAATTAACTACGTGAATGCGACAAAACCCCTGTCAGGAGGGCAACCCGCTGACATTCTTTTGCTGACCGGCACTAACAACGCCTACTCCCGTGGGATTACCGCTGGCGTCGGCGCCTTCGCTGCCCGCCATGGGCGGTGGAATGTCACCCCCATGCTTCTGCCTGTCGATCCCCCCGATTTCACGCAGTATGACGGGATCATCTGCATCACGGACCGATGGATGTCGCTGATCATTGAATCGGGTGTGCCCGCGGTGATGACCTCTTCCGTGCGGATTCAGTCGCACCTTCCGATGATCGTTTCCGACAATGCAGCCATTGGTCGGCTGGCGGCCGAACACCTGCTCCAGCGGCGATTGCCTTATTATGTTGGGGTAGGACCGGGCCACATTGATATGTCCGTGGAACGCCTGAATGGATTTGAAGCCACCATCCGGGCAGCAGGATATCCCTGTATCCGCCAGACTGAAGCCCTCGGCGCTCATCACAGCCGAACGTGGCAGGTGGATTTCAAGCGATCCGGCCACTGGCTGGCCAAGCTTCCCAAACCCGCAGGGCTGTTTGCCATCACGGATGAGCTAGCCCACGGGTTGCTGCGGGCCTGCCGCCACCTCGGAATACGCGTTCCGGATGATGTGGCGGTCGTAGGCGTCAACAATGATGAGATCCTTGCCGCCCTGACCCAACCGCCGCTGACGAGTGTGATCCTGAATGCCCCCGGCATTGGCGAGCTGGCGGCTGCCACCCTCGATCGCCTGATGACCGGCCAGGCCATTGCGCCGTCCATCATCCGCCTTCCCCCGCTGGGAATCGAGGTGCGCCAGTCCACCGATATTCTTGCTGTGGATGATCCCGCAGCCGCGGCTGCCTTTCGGTATATTTATGCCAACGCACACCGGCCGCTGGACGTCGCCGAAGTGTGCGACGCGGTCGCCGTTTCCCGTCGATCCCTCGAACGCCGCTTCAAAGCCGAGTTCGGCCGTACGCTTCTCACCGAGATCCGAACCGCCCATGTGAAACGGGCACAGCAACTATTGCTGACCACCGATCAGCCCATGGAATCGATCTCGCGTCTATGTGGTTTCCGCCATCCGGAAAACTTCTTTGCCGCTTTTCGCCGGGTCACCGGGACAACCCCGGCTGCCTATCGGGCGGCACGCAAACCCAAAATCACCGACGATCTCCTCCCTGGTGCCATCCCCGTATGATCCTGCCCTCCTGCTCCGAACCCCCATCCCATGCGGGTATAACAGGTGTCATGCAGCCGGTGATGACAGGCTATAAACGTGTGATTTACCTCGCCCTCGGGTGGGGATTGGTCGCCCTGGCAGGTCTGGGAATCGTACTGCCGCTGCTGCCGACCACCCCCCTGCTGCTCCTAGCTGTCTCGTGCTTTCTGAAATCTTCGGAACGGTCGCGGCGCTGGCTACTGAACTCGCGCCTGTTCGGGCCGATCCTCCGGGACTGGTACGAACATCGCGCCGTCCGTCGACCCGTCAAACTGCTGGCGTTCATCGTCATCGCAGCCGTCATCCTGTTCGCCTACCTGCGCGATCTGCATTGGGGTATTCAAGGCACCATCCTCGCGATGGCGGTGATCGGCGTGAGCTTTTTGGGGCGTCTTCCTACACGACCCTGAAACCCAATGAACCCCTCAAATCATTGATAATTCAGACATTACCACAAATCACCTATTATTCCGATAGGATATATATTTTTCTGTTGACGCGCTGATTTCGCGCGATATGATTTTGCCACATGATTCAAACCATTCTCCATTCCTGGTGTAGCCCCACCACCTGCCCACGCAGGGCCGGCCTGTGTTGCCGCTGACGAAACCGGCCTCCCGGGCACCCCTGCCCGCACCTAGTTCATCAAAGTAATGCAATCGGCATCCGCCGATCCCCTGCTCCGTGAGCGGATGCCCTGATTGGTAAGGAGTTCAAAACATGCGTTTCGTGACCACTGTTTTAATTGTTTTTTCTATTTTTACGCTATCAGGAACAAAATATGCTTCAGGGCAGATTGAGCTGCTCAACGTCTCCTATGACCCCACCCGAGAGCTCTATCGGGAGTTCAATGCCGCCTTCGCCGAACATTGGAAATCCCAGACCGGCCAGACCGTCCGCATCAAGCAGTCCCACGGCGGTTCGGGCAAGCAGGCCCGTGCCGTTATCGACGGCCTCCAGGCAGATGTCGTGACGCTGGCCCTCGCCTACGACATCGACGCCATTCACGAGCAGGCAGACCTCATCCCCGCTGACTGGCAGTCGCGCCTGCCATACAACAGTTCGCCGTACACCTCCACCATCGTCTTCCTCGTCCGCAAGGGAAATCCCAAGGGCATCAAGGACTGGGACGACCTGGTGAAGCCCGGCATCGAAATCATCACCCCCAATCCCAAGACCTCGGGCGGTGCGCGCTGGAATTACCTGGCCGGCTGGGCATATGTCCTCCAGCGCGAGCTGGGCGATCTGTCCAAGCTGAACGATCCAGCCTACGCCGCCGAAGTCGAAGCCGCCCAGCAGAAGGCCCGCGAGTACACAGCCGAGCTGTTCAAGCGCGTGCCGGTGCTCGACTCGGGCGCCCGCGGTTCGACCAACACCTTCGTGCAGCGCGGCATCGGCGATGTGTTCCTGTCGTGGGAAAACGAAGCCTTCCTCGCGATCAATGAGCTCGGCCCGGACAAGTTCGAGATCGTCGTCCCGTCGGTCAGCATCCTGGCTGAGCCGCCGGTGACGATTGTCGACAAGGTCGTTGATCGCAAGGGCACCCGTGAAGTCGCCCAGGCCTACCTGGAGTTCCTCTATTCACCGACCGGCCAGAAGATCGCCGCCAAGAACTACTACCGCCCCCGCGACCTCAGCCACGCCGATCCGGAAGATGCTGCCCGGTTCCCGCAGGTGAACCTGATCACCATCGACGAGGCATTCGGCGGCTGGCAGAA
>CAZSJB010000290.1:0-4711 GCA_964606625.1 uncultured Tepidisphaeraceae bacterium
CCAAATCGTTCATTTCCACCCGCTTCCCTGCTATGCTCATTACAGATGAACCTGCCCGCAACCATCCTGGCACTGCTGACAGCCGCGGCTGGATGGTATTACATGTTCTACTCCCGGGCGGCCCATGGGCTGGCGTCGGTGGAACATCCGGAACTGAACCGCCGGCGCATCCTGCTGCGTCGGATTGGTGGCGGCGCCATGTTTCTGCTGGGCGTGGCGTTTTTCGCCGCATTCGAGGCATTGGGCCGTCAGTCGCCGGTGCTTTTCGCGTTGACGTGGCTGGCGGTGCTGGTGTTGATGTTCATCATCGTTTTGCTGGGATTGCTCGACCTGCGGCTGACCATGCAACTGCGTCGTCGCGACAGGGATGACTCATGAAATACGCGCCACTTCTTCTGCTGATATTCCTGATGGCACTTACCCGCGGCTGTGACAATCCTCCCCAGGGCAAATTGCCCGTCACGCAGATGGTCATCGGCAACCGCACCTACACTCTTGAAATCGCCGCCGACCCTCCCCGTCGGCAGATCGGCCTGATGCAGCGTGAATCCATGCCCGAAAACCACGGCATGATCTTCATCTTTCCCGACGAACAGCCGCGGTCGTTCTGGATGAAAAACACGCTCATCCCCCTGGACATCCTCTTTCTCAATACCCAGGGCGACATCGTCTCCATCGGCTTTATGGAACCTCACACCGGCCGAGCCGATAGCGGCGCGCCCGCCCGATACGCCATCGAACTCAACGCCGGCCAAGCCAAGCAAGCCGGCGTCGCTCCCGGTGATCGCCTTACCCTTCCCGAGGATATTCTCCGCATGAAGGTCACGCGGTAAGCGCATCCCATCACCCTGTTGCTCGATCCACCGAACCTGTCACACTTAGCGCAGCTCCCGCAGCGCCTGGCGCGCTTCCATCACGGACGACGACCGCGGATTCTCCTTGATCGCAGCCTGGAGATGTGCCCGCGCTTCTGCGACATTTCCAGATGCCGCCATTTGCCTGGCTTCGGCGATGGCCCGCGGCAGTGGATCGATCTCAACGCGGATGCGTTCCACCTTGTCGCGCTTGAGCATCGGCGTGGCGATGATGCGTGTCTGGTCCTCCATCACCGCGACGATCGCCGTCGAACGCCCCGTCGTTTCCAACGACCACTCCCCCTTTTGGTCCGCAAACTCCAGGGCTTCTTTCAGCAGCGATGGCGGCAGCCAGTTGTTGTTGGAGATTTTCAGCTGCCCGGCTGATGCGGCATCGCGAAATGCCTCCCACGTGTCAAAGGTCTGCCCTCCCATCTGCGCGCGTGCGAGGAAACTTGCCAGCCGCTCGGCAGCTGCCCGCACATACAGTACCTCGGTGGGATTGTCCGGCATGCTTTGCCAGTATTGGCGCCATCGTTTCTCAAAACCAGTTGGAGCGCCAATACTCCCCATCCATGCCGCCTGCCAGTTCATCCCGTTGCTGATGCCCCGCATGAACTTCACGAAGTGCGGCTGGTACTTCCCATCATCCGCGTGCGCCAGAAAATGCACCATCGCCCACGCCTGGTCGTAGTTTTCGCGGCGCAGCATCTGGTTCCACTGCTGATGGCTGAGCAGCATCATCGTCTGCACCGGCAGATAGCTCTGATTGTCCAGCCCTTCCTTCAGCCGCTTCAACCGCCATGGCGGGATCACCCCGGTTACAAATCCGTCACCAGTGAAAATCGCCTCGCCGAAATATTCTGCCAATCCTTCGTTCACCCAGATGGGTAGATCTCCGCCAATGACCGCATGGGCGAATTGGTGAAACCCCTCATGTTGCACCACATGCCACGTCCGGGCATCGGTGGGATGGCTGGCGATCGCCATCAGGCGAAATCCATGGTAATTACTGCCCATGAACACCCCCGCGCTGCCGGGAACCCCGCCGGCGCGAATGTAATCCGCTTCATCGCTGAACAGGAAAAACGGAAGTTTCTGGTTGATCCGCCCCGAAAACTCCCGTGTGCGGTTGTAATACTCTTCCGCCATGCGGGTCATGCGGATGACGGCTTCGCGGGCCTGCGCTTCATCCAGATCCGTCATGATGACGTAATACGGCGAGTCATACCGCTTCATCGTCGGCGGAAGCGCCCAGTCCTGTGGCTGGGCGAAGACCAGCGGCCCGTTGGCCAGCAGGAGGAGAATGGTGAAGATGAACCGGAAGCATAGGCTGTTGAGTTGCATGGTCGTTCCCCGCCAGTAAGCTGTGTATGCACGGATAATGACTTAGCTGATCCTATAAATGTCCGCCGGGAAAATCGAATGTCCCCTTATCGCAAGAATTTTCTGGTTGGAGTGGTTGTTCTGGGCGGGCTGATCACCCTGGGATGGATGATCCTCCAGTTTGGCGATGCCCCCATTCGCCTGGTCTCCAACAACCAGATCCGCGTCGAGTTCGTCACAGCCCGCGCCGAGGGTCTGAGTGAAGGCTCGGCGATCACCTTCCGCGGTGTCACTGTGGGCCGTATCGGCCGAATTGAGCGACAACCTGATAACCAGTCCGTCCGCATCGAGGGCTTCATCGACCGCACTCCGCCCCTGCCCGCCAACCTGCATGCTTATATCCGATCGGCTGGGTTCATCGGTGGCACCTCCACCATCAGCCTCCAGCTTCCTCCGGAACAGGCTCCCCAGGGAGAACTGGCCGAGGGACAGGTCATCCAGACCCAGTACGTTGGTTTCCAGGCACTGCCCCCGGAGTACACCGAACTGGCGGTTGAGCTGAGATTGGCTGCGCAGCAGTTCCGTGAATCGGGTCTGATCGAGCATCTCGACCAGACCGTCCGCCAAGCCACCCGGATGATCGAATCGCTCAATACGATTGTCGCCGATCCCGAGATCCAGGCCGACCTCAAAGCCGCCGTCGCCAATATCCGCCAAACCTCCGAAACCGCCACCAACGTTGCCAGGCATCTCGAATCGTTCAGTGCCGGACTCGAGGATCTCAGCAAGGACACACACGCCACCATTCAGCAGGCGCACCGCACCATCAACCGCGCTGAAGGTGTGCTCGCAAAGACCGAAACCCATATTGACCGCATCGGCGAACAGATCGATGAACGGCTGGTGCAGATCGCCAAGCTGCTCAACACCTTCCAGGCGATCTCCAACAAGATCGACCCGGGCAAGGGCACAGCCGGCGCCCTGGTCAACGACCGCCGGCTGTACGAATCTCTGCTCCTGACCAGCCAGCAACTCAACACCCTGGTCCGCGATCTCAATCGCCTCATCGAACAGTGGGAACAGGAAGGCGCCACCCTCCGCCTCCGCTAACTTGACCGGATAGCAAGGCGACCCCGTAGGGCAGGCTATTGCCTGCCGTATCGCTGCTGTCTGTTCGCAGTAAGCGGCGTTGGCGTCGGCATGGCAAGAGACAAAGGAAGGTGAAGAGGCAGAGAGATCAGGAGACAAAGAGACAAAGTGCCCAGCCGCCTCATCACCCTCAGTGCCACGGGCGTCCCGCACGTGCACATCCTTCCTCTCCCCAGCACTGATCCCAGGCCCGTCCACGACCTCACCCCTTGGCTTCGTTTTATCTTCTTCAATCACCCCAATCGTCGATTCTGACGCAATATCGCCACTTTCATGGGGTTCGTTTGGCTTCGTTTGGGTTCGTTTGAGATCCCGATCCGCCTCCCGTGGCGCGGGCGTCTCCCCCGCGGCGGACGCCTCTGCCATACCACCGTCATCCCACCCATGCTCCATCTCCGCCGCTTCTTCACATGCTGCCGCCGCCTCCGCCTTCGCCCGGTCCTCAGCCACCATCCGCTCCAGATGCTCCACCTGCTCCGCCCGCTCGCGTTCGCGCTTGAGCAACTCCCACTCCCACTGCTCACGCGGATCCACCGGCTGGGGGCGCTTGCCGGCTTTGTCAAACTCCCTCAGCCGACGCCAGAAGTCCCGGTTCTGCGCCCGCACGTACCGCGCATGCGCCACGATCGGATTGTTGTTCGGCGAAGCTAGAAACACCCGCGCCAGCGTCCGGCACGGCGGCTCACCGGCCTCCGCCAAAGCCTCAATGATCTCCCGCTCGGTATCAATCGCCCGCAGGATCGACCACTGCAACGCCACCATCTGCGGAAACTCCTGCTTCTGCAGCAGCGTCAACGGCAACAGGGCTTCATGCATCTCCTGGGCATGCATGGCAAAGGTGGCGGCATCTTCCCCGGCCACATACGGATCATCCGAGCAAACCCCCGTATGCGGCCGGTGCGGGATGGTGGGCTCAGCCGGCATCCCTTGGGTTCGCCCCCAGTGCTTGCGTGCATTCTGCGAAGACCGCGCCTTGCCCGCAGCCGTCCGCGGCCCGGTGGACTTGCGTGCATTGCGTCGATTGGCTTCCAGGCGTGCCTGGGAAACCGTGCGCGTGGGAGCGGACTCATATTGAGGAAAGGCAATGGACATGGAAGCTCCTTGGGATGAGTGGCGGGAGGTGAAGCGTGACAGACAGCAGACGCTGAGCAATCAACCCCTTTCGTATGGCAGGAACCCGTGTTCCCGGAGGGTTCACCGCAAGAGCGCAGCGAACGCGAAGTACCGATTAACTATACCCAAACAAACCCCGTCCGTCAAATTGAAAATCCGACAGCCCCCGGCCAGAGCCACCGCGGGCAAGACTACCTTTATGCCTCTTTGGCCCAAGTCCAGCAGTTGCACCTCGTAGGGCAGGCTATGGCCTGCCGCGAGTCCCTAGC
>CAZSJB010000291.1:0-4710 GCA_964606625.1 uncultured Tepidisphaeraceae bacterium
ACCATCCGCAGCCGCATAGACCGTCTGGCCCAGCTGAAGCAGATGCAGGAAGACCCGTGGCAGACGGTCATCCCGGACAACTATCGCCCGGGCATGGTCGTGCAGGGCCACGTCACGAAGATCGCCAACTTCGGCGTCTTCGTCGAGCTCGAGCCGGGTCTGGAAGGCCTGCTGCACATCTCGGAAATCTCCGACCAGAAGGTCGAGAAGCCCGAGGAGGCGCTCAAGGTCGGCCAGGAGTTGGAGGTCAAGATCCTTCGCGTCGATTCCGAAGAGCGGAAGATCGGCCTGTCGCTCAAGCGTGCCCAGTGGGCTGCCGAGCAGGAAGCCCGCGAGGAAGAGCGTCGCGAGCGTGCCGATCGGCGCGGCCTGCGTGGCGGTCTGGACGGTGGCGAAGCCACCACCGGCTTGGGCGATCTCAAGCTTGGCGACTGATCATCCGGCTTGCTCATCCAGCAAAAGAAATCGGCTCCGGTCTCTCGACCGGAGCCTTTTTTCGTACGCTGGATTATTGCACCACGAAGGTACGAAGAAGAGTGGGGGTGGTGTTTTGAGTCAAGCAGGCAACATATGCCCTTCTCACCGGAAATGAATGTGGGTGATCCAATGGCCGTGCGGGTACTGCCCCCTGCCGTAACTGGTTCGGTACACCTGCAACAGGCGACAGTATCCTGCCCGCAGTAAATGCTCTGTTACATGGCACGGCGTCCCGTACGTGCAATAGCAGATTACTCATGCACATGTGGGACGCCCGCGCCAGGTTCTTTGAGGAGTATTCGGAACAGGTGAAAACCACTGACTGACTAGGCCGGGCCCTGTCGATGCACAGCAGCCAAGCGGGTGACAGATGCACCGAATCCCGCATCCTTCCCCCACTCTTTTTCCGCTCCATACATGTATCGTCTGGCCACGGTTTAACCAGCCTGTACCGCGACATCACGCTGCCACGTGTTCCGCTTCGCGTTCCTTGGCTTCCTCGGCTTCGATGGCCTTCTGGGAGATCTGGCCGTTGCTGCTGACGTCCTCGAACTTGACGGCAACACGCTTGGAAACGCCCTGCTCCTGCATCGTCACGCCGTAGAGCACGTCGCAGATCTGCATCGTACGCTTGTGATGCGTGATGATGATGAACTGCGACTGGTCGAGGAACTCCTGCACGATCATGCCGAAGCGTTGGTTGTTGGCTTCGTCGAGCGGCGCGTCGACCTCGTCGAGGATGCAGAACGGGCTGGGCTTGCTCTTGAAGATGCTCATGAGCAAGGCGATGCAGGTCATGGCCTTTTCGCCGCCGGAGAGCTGGCTGATGGAGCATGGCTGCTTGCCGGGCGGACGGGCGATGATCTCGATGCCGGCATCGAGCACGTCGACGCGCTTCATGATCGGCAGGACGGTCTGGCCATCCGGGCCGAGATGCGGTGTCTGGGCTTTTTTGTCCTCGATCTCGGTTTCGAGGATGATGTCGGCCTTGCCGCCGCCAAAGAGTTTGCGGAACATGCCCTGGAAATGCTGACGGACGGCATTGAAGGTCTCTTCAAAGCGACGGGAGCTTTCGGCGTTGATCTCATCGATCAGCGATTCGAGCTGCCGCTTGGATTCGGTCAGATCGTTGTACTGGGTCGCCAGGAACTGCTGGCGTTGCTCCAGTTCATCCTGCTCGTTGATGGCATCGAGGTTGACGTTGCCCAGACGGTGAATCTTGTCGCGCAGCTCCTTGATCTCGGCTGCCACCGCATCCCAATCCTGATCCTCGGGAGCATAGCCTCCCTCAGTCTGGGAGAGTTCTTCGTACCGGGCGGGTAGATCCAGCTCCAGCTCGTCGCGCGTGCGCTGCACGAGCGTTTCCACGCGGACGCGCTTCTACGAAAGCTTCATATCGACATCGTGCAGTTCGTGCTCGACAGCAGCATGGGACTGCCGCAGCGTCTCGACCTGCTCGGAGAGCTCTTTGAGCTGCTGCTGGCCTTCGGACACGCGCGTGGTGAGCGTTTCAAGCTGCTCAGCCAGTTGCTGCTGCTCATTTTCGAGGCGCTGCTCGGTCTGCTTAGCAGACTCCAGCTCCTGCTGGGCATGATTGCGACGATCGGTCAGGGACTGGGCGGACCGCTCGATCCGCTCGATCTGCTGAGCCAGCTCACCGCGGGCAGCTGTCATGCGCTGCACCGCCTGTTGAGCGGCCAGGTGTTTTTCCTGGATCTGCCCCAGTTCGACACGGGCGGCTGTGAGCTGCTCGCTGAAGTTCTTGAGTTCCTCACTGATGCGGACATGGTCAGCCTGCATCTGCTCGACCGCCTGCTGTTTGTCAGCCTGCTCAGCTTCCCACTGCTTGCGCTGGTTGACGAGTTGGACCTCTTCGCTGCGAAGCTTCCCTGCCTGATCGAGGAGCTGCTGAAGCTCTCGATCGAGCACCGGCTGTTCGCGACGCAACGATGACTGCTTGTCATTGTTCTGGGCAATGGCGCTGGTCAGCTCGACCTTCTGGGTATTGAGTTGATAGCCGACCTGGCGCAGCTCGTTCTGGGCAGCTTCGAGGGCCTTGGCTTGCTCGTTGCCTTCGGTAAGACGACGGGCCAGTTCCTCGATCTTCGCGTCGGCTTCGGCGATCTGCTGGCTGATGGCATTCAGCTCAGACCGGCGGGAAATGATGCCCATGGAGGCTGTCAACGGCCCGGCACGAAGTGTGCCGTCGGCTTCAAGGACCTGGCCTGCCTGCGTGACATACCGCCAGCCTGTCGGGCCTGTGCGATGCAGCTCGAAAGCCGCCGCCAAGTCATCCACGATGACCGTGTGACCCAGCAGTTGCCGAGCAATCGACGCATCCTCCGGCTCCACCTGGACCAGATCAATCGCAAGACGAATCCGATGCGGATGCTGGTTCCAGTCGTAGTGCTCCTGCGGGGGCACTGCGCCAGTGTCGCTGGAAGGGGTCAACACATTGACCCGCCCCTCAAGCTTCGCCAGGGCCTCCTGTGCGGCGATGAGCGCTTCAGTATCCGTGGCGATCAGCCACTGATCGCGGCCGTCGAGGGCGGCTTCGATCACATGGGCGTGCTCGACATCGACACGCAACACATCCGCGACCAGCCCGCGGATGAACGGGAAGGTCGTTTCGCGATTCTTCAAAACACTCTTGACGCCTTCGCTGACTCCTTCGCGGCGGGCTTCCAGATCCTCCAGCACCTTGCGGCGGGATTGCAGCGCACTGCGGTGCTCACGGGCGGTGCCCAGGCGTTGATTAAGAGCAGCGATTTCCTTGCCCAGTGCGGCTGCCTCATTGCGGCGCTCCTCCAGCGCCACCTGCTGCCGGGCCATCTGCTCGGCCACGTCCGCCAGCTTGCGTTCCAGTTCCCCCTTGGCGGACTCGAGCTGCTCGATCTCGCCGACGACCACCTGCCGCCGCTCAGCCAGGCGCACCTGCTGGGCCTTGATGTTCTTCTGTTCAATCTCGATCGCACCCAGGCGATTGGTGAGATTCGAGAGCTTGCGCATCAGATCGAGGATGGCGCTCTTGCCGCGCTCGATCTCCTGGTTGAGCTGGTTGAGCTGGAGCTGAGCATCGCGGAATGCCTGCTGGCGCTGCTCAATGGCCTGTCGACGTTCTTCGACTTCGGCTTGCAGGCGCTGAAGCGTCTCGGTTTCAGCCGTGAGCGACTGCGTAACTTCTGCCAGCTTCTGCTCAGCCTCCGCCTTGTCAGACTCGAGCGTTTTTGCCTGATCGGCAATCTGATCGAGCTGCTGCTGGGCGTAATGCTGTTTCTGCTGGGCAGACTGAACAGCCGCTTTCGCCTGCACGAGCTGATATTCAACCTGCTGGCGCTGCCGCGAGATAGCATCGAACTGTTCGCGCTGTTCGGTGAGTGATTCCTGGCTGCGCTGAAGATCCCCGGCAAGATCGTCCAAGCGGAACTGGGCGTCCTCCCGGGCGGCTTCCAGTTCGGCAAGCTGCGTGTGATGAGTATGATACTCCTGCAGGGAGTACATCAATCGCAGTTCACGCAGGCGGGTAGAATGCTCCTGGTAAGTGCGGGCCCGGCCGGCCTGCACTTTGACGCTGCGCAGCCGCTTTTCAACCTCTTCGATGATGTCGTTGAGGCGAAGCAGGTTCTGATCGACCTTCTCGAGCTTGCGCTGGGCTTCTTTCTTTTTCTGCTTGTATTTCGAGATGCCGGCGGCTTCCTCGAAGATGATGCGGCGCTCAGCCGGATTGGCTTCCAGCAGGGCCGCCACGCGCCCCTGTTCAATGACGCTGTACGCATCGACCCCCACACCGGTATCCAGGAACAGCTCGCGGATGTCCCTCAGGCGCGAAGGCTGATTATTGATCTGGTATTCGCTGGTTCCGTCCCGAAAAAGGCGCCGACCGACGCTTACCTCATCGGTGTCGATATTGAGGGCGCGCGTGCCGTCTTCGCGCTTGGGATTGTCAAAGACGAGAATAACCTCAGCCATGCCGGCGGGCTTGCGGGCGGCAGAACCGTTGAAGATCACGTCCATCATCGCTTCGCCGCGCAGGCTCTTGGCGGATTGCTCACCGAGCACCCATTTGAAGCCGTCAACGACGTTGCTCTTGCCGCAACCATTGGGGCCGACAATACCCGTGATCGGCGCGTCAAACACAAACTCAGTGCGTTGAGCAAATGACTTGAATCCGTGGACAATGAGCTTCTTCAATCGCATGGGCAGGAGTCCTCCTTGACACCCTATTGGGGGCGC
>CAZSJB010000292.1:0-4701 GCA_964606625.1 uncultured Tepidisphaeraceae bacterium
CAGAACTACGCCCTGTACCCGCACATGACGGTGTACAAGAACATGGCGTTCGGCTTGAAGCTGCGCGGTATGCCCAAAGCCGAAATTCACAAGCGCGTCACTGATGCGGCCCGAATCCTCGATATCGAACACCTGCTGGACCGCAAGCCCAAGGCTCTGTCCGGCGGTCAGCGACAGCGCGTGGCGGTGGGGCGGGCGATCGTCCGTGAGCCGGCAGCGTTCCTCTTTGACGAGCCGCTGTCCAACCTCGACGCCAAGCTCCGCGTCACCACCCGTGCCGAACTCAAGCGCCTGCATCAAAGACTAAAGACGACAACGATTTACGTCACGCATGACCAGGAAGAGGCCATGACTCTGGGCGATCGGATCGTTGTCATGAAAGATGGCCTGATCCAGCAGGCGGATACGCCGCTGGTCACGTACCAACAGCCAGCCAACCGGTTTGTGGCGGGCTTCATCGGGATGCCCCCGATGAACTTTTTTGACGGCACCCTCCGGGCTGAAGGCGATCGCCTGATCTTTGAGGAAGGCACGCTGAAAAACGCCCGCGTGGAAGGAGGGGCCGATGGCTCACCCGCCCGCAGTGACGAGCCGGTTGTCAAGACCGGCGAATTGACGCTCCCGGGGAATGGCTTTACCATTGCTTTGCCGAATCACCTCCGCGAGGTGCTTGGCGAAAGGGTCGGACAGCACGTGGTGCTGGGTATTCGGCCGGAGCATTTTTCGCTCCACCCGATCGAAGGTGACCCGACAGGCACCACGATCAAAGCGACGTTGAATGTCGTAGAACCGCTGGGCAACGACATGGATCTCTACCTGAGCACGCCATTGCATGATCATGTGGTGGCCCGTGTCGAAGCCGAAAGCGGCATGAAAATCGGTTCGCAACTCGACGTGTATGTCGATGTGCGAAGGGTCCATTGTTTCGAACCCGGAGCTACCGGGATGAACCTGAGCATCACCACAGAGCCTACCCATGCGATTGCATAAGCAACAGCATGGCGAGAGTCCGCGCTGCGGGCGCGGAGGCGGCCCAGTGAGCCAACCGCTCATCCGGAGGGGGTGCCCCTTGCGGTGAGCGGTAGCCGCCTATGTGTACAGGTTCATCTTCCGAAGGCAACGGGCCACCTTTCGATCTTCGAAGGTGGCTTTTGCATTTTGATGATGGGTTACTTGTTGCCCGTGAGGCGCCCCTTGCCAGGCAAATAACCTAACCGGCAACCAGTAACAATTAATGACGTCGAACAACTGAATAACAACCTGAATTAGGAAAATCTGAATGAGCCAGGAACTGATCCGAATTGTAGATGGCATCGCGCGCGACAAGAACATCGAGCGCGAGCAAATCTACGCTGACATCGAGCAAGCCGTTGCAAGCGGTTTTCGCAAGCACTTCGATACCGAAGACACCAGCGAGTTCGATGTGCGCCTCGACCGCGCAACCGGTGAGATCACCGCCACGCGCAACGGTGAGCCCCTCGATCTCAAGATCGTGGGCCGCATTGGTGCTCAGACGGTCAAGCAGGTCATCATCCAGCTCATCCGGGCCGATGAACGCGACAGCATTTACGAGGAGTTCAAGGATCGCGTCGGCACGATCGTCACCGGAACGGTGGCCCGGTTCGAAGGCAGCACCATGAAGGTGAACCTCGGCCGTGCCGAAGGGATCATGCCCCGCAGCGAGCAGATCCCCGGCGAAACCCATGAAGTGGGCGAGCGCATCCAGGCGCTGATCCTCGAGGTGCGCGACACGCCCAGCGAGGTGAAGATCATCCTCAGCCGCAGCCACCACGAGTTCATTCGCAAGCTCTTCGAACGCGAAGTGCCGGAGGTTGGCGAACGCACCATCGAGCTCAAGGCGCTGGCGCGCGAACCGGGGTTCCGCACCAAGATCGCCGTCAGCTCGATCGACTCGAAGGTCGATGCCGTCGGGGCCTGTGTCGGGGTGCGCGGATCGCGCATCAAGAACATCGTCGATGAGCTGGGCGGTGAGAAGATCGACATCGTTCGCTGGAACGAGTCGTCGCAGATTCTCATCGCCAATGCCCTCAAGCCGGCAGAGGTGGCCGAGGTCGCCCTCTGCTTCGAACTGGGGCGCGCGACGGTTGTCGTCAATGAGGATCAGCTCAGCCTCGCGATCGGCAAGCGCGGGCAGAATGTTCGCCTGGCCGCCCGGCTGACCGGCTGGGATGTCGATATCCTGACGCCCAAGGAGTTCCAGGAAGGTGTGCAGCGCCTGGATCAGACCCTCAAGAGCGTCGAAGGCGTCGATCAGGAGACGGTCGACAAGGTCATTGCTCTGGGCTTGATCGATGTCCGCGACATCGAGGAAGTGGGCACGGAGCCGCTGGTTGAAGAGCTGGGGCTTTCAGAAGAGCTGGCTGAGCGAATTGTCGATCGCTGCACCGAGGAAGCCAAGCTCGTTGCCGCCGAGCAGCAGGCGAAGAAGGAGGCTGAAGCCCGTGCCAAGGCCACCGAAACCGCCGATGCGGACAAATTCCTCGCGGCTCTTCAGGGTGATGGCGTCGCCGCTGACACGGATCAGCCGGCTGGCGAAGCCACCGAGACAGAAGCTGCGGAGGAGGCAGCCGATTCGGTCCCCGGTGCAATGGAATCCACCGAGGGTGCGGCACCTGAGCTGACGGTCCATAAGGAACAGATCCTGGGCGAAAATGACGAGCTGTCTCCTGAAGAGCAGGCCGTCAGCGGCGCGATCAGCCAAGAGAGTGATCCCGCCAATCGTTCCAGCACCGATGACGAAGAGGCGAATGTGCAATCGCTGGCGGAAGGCACCGAGGTGCCGCCCGATGCGCAGCGCCGCGGACAGGACTGATTGTCCGCAGAAAAGTGGAGAAATTTCGCCGAACCGCCGCTTCACGGTGATCAGGCATGCGGTTGGCGACGTAGTAATCATTTGAACTGCTGTTATTTCATTTTTGAGTAATTGAGGAACAAACCGGTCAGGTCGCACCGTGGCGACTGGTGAGCCGGTAGGATTTCCGGAGAACGTTTTGGCAAAGAAATCGACGGGTATTCGCGTCAACCAACTGGCCAAGGAGATGGGCATTCCCAGCAAGGTCATCCTGGAGAAACTCCGGGATGAGGGTCTCGGGGATCAGGCGCCCAATCACCAGAGCACCATCAGCCTTGGTCTGGTTGAAACCATCAAGGAGTGGTTCAGCGGCGGCGCCGGCGGAACTGCCGTGGAAACCGCTGCGCCGGTTGATGTTGCGCTGATCACGCGATCCAAGACGACACGCCGTAAATCCAAATCCGCAGCCGATAAGGATAAGGAAAAGACGGAAACAGCGCAGGCCGCAGCCGAGAAACCTGAATCGGACAAGACGGCCGAAGCGGCTGAGACGAAGACCAAGAGCAGCAAGACGGAAACTGCCAAGAAGGCTGCTGCGCCCACGCAGGCGGAAGTCGCCGACACACCTGCCGAGCCCGAATCGCCTGCGGCTGCGCCGGCACCCGAGGTGGTTGCCGAAGCGCCGGCTGCCCCCCAAACCGAAGCGCCAGCGAAACCCACCGAGTCCGAAGGGTCCCAGCCAGCTCCGGCGGCCGATGCACCGGCTGCGCCGAGTGTCGCTGCCGAGGCGCCAGTGCCCCAACCCGCCCAGCCGGAAGACACCGCCAAGCAGGCGGGCGATGCCCCCGCCGAAGCGCCGGCCAAACCCGCTGAGCCGCGCCAACCTCAGACGCGACCCACCGTCACGCTCGCGGATCGGCAGGAATCCCAGACCGAAACCCGCAAGCCCGTCACCCCGGTTGCGCCCATGGTTCGGCCTGAGCCTGCCCGTATCCAGGGGCCCAAGCTTATCCGCGAAGAAAAACCCGATATTCTGCCCACGCCCCGGGCGCGCCGCTTTGGCCCGACATCCAGCACGCCGCCCGGATTCACCCAGGCCCGGCCCCAGCAGGGACGCGGGGTGCGTATCGTCGATTCCGACGAGGAAATGGAACGCGGCAAGGGCAAGGGCAAGTCGCTGTCCAGCCGCCGCCGTGGGCCTGACGGCCGTCGCGGCGAAGCCGAAGAAAAACTGCGCGAGTTCACTGATGCCGATCTCATCGAACGGCGCGAGCGTCTGGCTTCCGCCGCCGGCTATCGCGCGGGCGTGACCTCGCATCTCAAGCAGCGCAATCGCCAGACCGGCCCGTCCAAGACGATCATCCAGAAGGGTGAACCGGTTGCGATCGAAGAACCGATTACCGTCCGCTCGCTCAGCGAGGCCCTGGGCCTCAAGAGCAGTGCCATCATCAGCTACCTGATGCGGCAGGGCGTTTTCGCCACCATCAACCAGGGTCTGGACCGGGAAACGGCTGAACTGGTGGCTGCCGAATATGGCATCGAGCTGCGCATCAAGGGGGCCGAAAGCCTCGAAGATCAGCTCCTCAAGGAGTTTGAGCAGCGCGAGCGAAAGGAAGAAAACCTCGTGCCCCGACCTCCCGTGGTTACCATTCTTGGACACGTGGACCACGGCAAGACCAGCCTGCTGGACCGTATCCGTAAGGCGAACGTGGCTGCGGGCGAAGCCGGCGGCATTACCCAGCACACCGCTGCGTGGATGGTCGAGATTGATCGCGAAGGTCAGCGCAAGCGCGTCACCTTCATCGATACCCCCGGCCACCAGGCCTTCACGGCCATGCGTGCCCGCGGCGCCAACATGACCGACGTGGTCGTGCTGGTCGTCTCGGCTG
>CAZSJB010000293.1:0-2214 GCA_964606625.1 uncultured Tepidisphaeraceae bacterium
GTTAGGGATTTTCCTCCCTCCATTGAATAGAGGCAAAAATACCACAAGCTGCCTCGTAACGGTAGCGTCCGCCTGGGTCAAACGCATGTTTCTGATCTAAATCCCCCATTTCACCTCCCAATCCCGCCTTCCAGGCCCCGGCAGGCAAATTGTGTGGGATACCGACTGAATTTGCCGATTTTATTGGACGATGGATCATTCCGACTCAATCTCCTTCTCCTCCCGGCGCGCCGGCGTGGTGCTGGCATGCGTGGCAGCGGTACTGTTTTGTCTTACAGGGCGGGTTGCTTACCTGCAGACTTATACGCGCGAACAGACTATCCGTCGCCTCGAGCGCCAGACCCACATGAACGAGGTGCAGTTCGCCCGTCGGGGGACGATCTTTGACGCCACGGGCAATGTGCTGGCGGGAACGGTCCAGCAGCAGGCTCTGTTCGTGGATCCCAAGTTCATGTTCGAATGCTTCGCGGATCAGAAGCTGTCTCCCGAGGAAATTCGCCAGCGAATCCATGGTTTGGCTGATCTGATTGACTATGACCGTCAGGAGTTGCTGGACCTGCTGTATCGGCGTTCCGAAAGTCGGTTCATCCGCCTGATGGACGCGATCAGCGACGATTACCTCGAAGCCCTCCGCAAGCTGGGAATTCCCGGTGTCGGCGTCACCCCGGTGCACAGCCGGTTCTATCCCATTGGTTCTCTGGCCGCCCATGTGCTGGGAGGCGTAGGCACAGATGGCAAAGGGCTGGAAGGGATCGAACTGAAGTTCGAAAAGATCCTCGCGGGCAAGAATGGCTACAAACGAACCATGAAGGATGCCCGCCGACGAGGCATCGCCGTGGCAGCCGATGACTATCTTCCTCCCCAGCACGGTCAGCACATCATCCTGACGATCGACGCCAACATCCAGATGATCGCTGAGCAGGAGCTGGCAGCCACCTGCGAGCAGTTCCGGGCGGCTGCCGGCGAGTGTGTGGTTATGGATCCGCTGACCGGAGCGGTCCTCGCGATGGCGAACTATCCCACCTATCATCCCCAGCACCTGGAAGATTCGACCTCCGAGCGCCGGACCAACCGCGCCGTCGTCATTCCGTTTGAACCGGGATCGACGGTCAAACCGTTCGTGGTAGCCCCGGCGATCAAGCGAGGGATCACCACGCTGGAAGAGGTTTGGCCGCTACCGCGTGGGGGTGGCTATAAATCCCCGCTGCGACGAAAACTGGTCACCGATGTGCATTACTACGGCCCACTGACCACGTGGGATATCCTGGTGAAATCCAGCAATACCGGCATGGCGATGCTGGGTGAGCGGATGGGCAAACAAGAGCTCTACGCCGCCTTGAGCAGCTTCGGGATCGGCCAGCCCACGGGCATCGAGCTGAATGGCGAGTCTCCCGGCCAGCTTCTTCCCCCCGATCGCTGGGGCAATGCCGACGTGATCTCGGCGGTACAGGGATACTTCATGATGGTCACGCCGCTGCAACTGGCCCGAGCGATGAGTGTCTTTGCCAACGGCGGACGGCTGGTCGAGCCCCACCTGCTCAAGGGGGTGCTCGAGCCTGACGGAACCATCCACTCCCGAGCCCATGTCAAACGCTGGGAGGAGCTGCCCGAGGTGCTGGACACCTACACCGCCCACCAGATGCGCCGCACCCTCGCGGACGTGCCGGTGCGCGGCACCGGCCGGGCGATCAAAAGCAAGACCTACAACATCTTCGGTAAGACGGGCACCGCCCACGTTGCCCGCGGCGGCAGCTACAACGACAGCACCTACACCAGCTCGTTTATCGGTGGCGCACCGTTCGAGCGACCGCGGCTGGTGATCGCATTTATCATCCACGAACCCGATCGATCGATCGCCCACTACGGCGGAACGGTCTCGGCGCCCGGAGCAGCCAGGGTGCTTGAACGCTCGCTGGCGTACCTTCAGGTGCCCCCTTCACCGGAGTTGGAGCTACCGTCTCCGCGTCTTCAGGAACTGCTGTATGCCTTCGATCCGAAGGTCTATCGCAAACCTGATGCTCAACTGGCTGCCTCACACGACTGACACACCTGCAATCACTTGTCAAAGAGCAGAAATCGCTGGGGTTTCAGGTTCCCCCCTCAGCGGGATGATAGGCTCTTGGCAGAAGAGTGGCGGTTACAAAGAAACGGTCGCTCGAAAGACGACCGGGGAACCGACGGCACAAGACCGGATCTGTTTAAGGCTGCTTCCTC
>CAZSJB010000293.1:2224-4687 GCA_964606625.1 uncultured Tepidisphaeraceae bacterium
ATCGGACCCGGCCGTCTTTCGAGCGACCGCGCGTGCAGACATTCTACACACTTCTTACGTCTCAGCCAGTGCGCGGTTCCTTGGAATGGCTGATATCTTACGCGCAGGCACGAGACACTGCGCAGGTCACTCAATGCCCTGGGCAGCCAGCCAGCGCTCGGCGTCGAGGGCGGCTTTACAGCCCATGCCGGCTGCCGTGATTGCCTGGCGATACTGCGAATCCGCTACGTCACCGGCAGCGAAAACACCTTCAACACTGGTGCGGCTGGTGAATGGATCGACCAGTTCGATATATCCCTGGGCATTGGTCTTCACTTGCCCCTTGAGAAAAGCGGTATTGGGTGTGTGGCCGATCGCCAGGAACATGCCAGCCGCTTCGATCACTTGCTCTTCGCCAGTCTGCACGTTCTTGATGCGTGCACCTGTCATTCCTTTTTCGTCGTCGCCAAGCACTTCTTCCACCACGCTGTTCCAGATCGGCTTGACCTTCTCGTTTTTGAGCAGCCGTTCTTTCATCACCTTGCTGGCAGGCATCTGCTCGGAGGTGCGACGATAAACCAGGTAGATCGTACTGGCGAACTTCGTCAGGTATGTGCCCTCTTCACAGGCACTGTCACCACCGCCGACCACGATCAGCGGCTGATTGCGAAAACGCGGCAATGCCCCGTCGCAGACGGCACAGGCACTGACACCGCGATTCTTGAATCGCTGCTCCGATTCCAGCCCCAGGTACCTGGCGCTGGCGCCGGTGGCAATGACGACGGCATGGGCCTCAGTGGTGTTGCCGGCTGAGTCTTTCAGGACAAAGGGACGGCGCGACAGATCAATTTCCTGGATGTCTTCAGTGATGATGCGAGCGCCGTTGTTCTCAGCCTGCTGGCGCATGTTCAGCATCAGTTCCGGCCCGGTAATGCCATTGGGAAAACCGGGAAAGTTCTCCACTTCGGTCGTCAGGTTCAACTGCCCCAGCGGCAGCGTCCCCGCCAGGCGGTTTTCTTCGCTGATCGCGCCTTCAAACACCAATGGCTGAAGGTTTGTCCGCGCCGCGTAGATCGCGCTGGTCCAACCTGCAGGTCCCGATCCGATAATGACTATTTTCTCTGGCATGTGTTGACTCTCACTAGATTCTAGGCAGATGAACACAAAAATGCCGCCCGCCTGAGCTTCATCCACCCTTCTTCATGCATCATATATCATGCGATATACGCACACACAGCCTCGGTCACTTGCGAGCACTTCGCATTTCCGCCGAGATCGCCGGTGTGGTTTTTCGGGTCAGCCATCACTTTCTCGCAGGCCTGCTTGATCGCCACAGCCGCTTCGGGCTGGCCGAGGAAATCGAGCATCATCGACACGCTCAGGAAAGTCGCGATCGGGTTGGCCAGGTCCTTGCCGGCGATGTCCGGCGCGCTGCCGTGGACGGGTTCGAACATGCTGGCGGCCTGCCGCGTCGGGTTGATGTTCCCCGAAGCCGCCATGCCCATGCCACCCTGGATGGCTGCGCCAAGGTCCGTGATGATGTCGCCGAACATGTTGGTCGTCACGATGACGTCGTAGATTTTCGGCTTGGTCACCATGTACATGGTGCAGGCATCGACGTGGTGATATTCGGTTTCGATGCCCGGGTAGTCGTTTTTCACTTCCTCGAACGCTCGCTGCCACAGGTTGTGAGCATAGCGCAGCACGTTGGTCTTGGCGACCAGCGTCACCTTCTTGCGACCAAACTGCTTGGCATACTCAAAGGCATATCGGATGCAACGCTCGACGCCGCGCCGCGTCGTGACCTCGATCTGGTTAGCGACTTCGTGCGGCGTGTTCTTGTAGAGGAAACCGCCGTTGCCGCAATAAAGGCCCTCGGTGTTTTCACGGACGATGATCATGTCGATGTCGTCCGGGCCGGCGTTGGCCAGGGGCGTCTTCACACCGGGCATGAGGCGCGTCGGGCGGAGGTTGATGTACTGATCCAGCTCGAATCGCATCTTGAGCAGGATTTCGGTCTCGAGAATGCCCTGGGGGATCTTGGCACTGCCGCGGGGATCGACGCCGACGGCGCCGAACAGGATCGCATCATGTTCCGCCAGCTCCTTCAAAGCCGAATCCGGCAGGGTCTGGCCTGTTTCCAGGTAATGCTCCGCTCCAAAGGGATAATGGTTCGTGTCATACTTGAACCCAAACTTCTGAGCCGCCGCTTCCAGCACCTTCAAACCGGCTGGCACGACTTCCTTCCCCACACCATCCCCGGGCATTACCGCGATTTTCATCATTTGTGTGTCTCCATAAGTCCGTAAAGCCTTGGAACATTACCGCAAACGCCCACGGGAGAACAGAGTCCCCCGCCAACAACCTCGCGCACAGGTGCGCAACCAGAACAATGGGTTCGTTATGTGATTTTTGAAGGAGCCCCTCGCCCCTCAAACCGCCTTGGCGGCGTAAAAACGCGGTTTTTCAATGGGTTCGTTGGGT
>CAZSJB010000294.1:0-3143 GCA_964606625.1 uncultured Tepidisphaeraceae bacterium
GCCGTCAGCTGCCATGACCGCAGTGACGGGGACGACATCAACCAGTTCATTTGACCCGCCGCCTGCTTGCGGGCGAGCGAGGATGATGCCATCACCGTCGATGTCGCGTGGCATGCCGTACCATCGCATGCGACGCTCTTCATTCGCCCCCCCCGGGTCCAGAACGACAAAGTCGACAATTCCGTCCGGCACGGGGGCGGTGATTCTTCCGGCATTACTGCCGGTGGTCTCCTGGGTCACAAAATCTCCCGCGAACTCGACAAGGAACTGGCTGGTGCCATCCATCAGCCCGGGAACCGCGCGGGCGATGGTGTCAGGCTCAAGCGGGCGCTTAACGATTGGGCTGTAGTGGAAGCGGAAGTCGGAAACCGCGTCGAACCACGGATCGTTTGTGGGATCTTCAATGAAGTTGCCCAGGATGCGACGATACTCCTGGAACGTCGTGCCCGCCGCGTCAAACCGGGACCACTGAAGCTTCCAGTCTCCCGATGTGTCCTCGCTGTTGACACTCAGGGGGGCGGCGGACCTGCTGTCATCAGCCGCTACCTTTCGCTGGATAAATCCGACGGACATAGGGGTGCCATCGCGGTAGCTCGCCTGGCCATTCTCAAGCCGGTTGAGCAGCAGCACCACCCGGCCGAGCGTCCAGTCCTCCACAAACCAGTTTTCGGGGTTGTTGTCGAGTGTGTCCTCCGCAGGGCCGTAGCGTGCAAATCCCGTAATGTCGGGGGCCGACTCATTGTAGTTGGGCTTCTTGGTATGGCCGTACCAGATATAGGCTTCGGAGGAGACGGCATCGGCGATCAGTTCATTGGGATTCGCGCCGGTCTGGCGGTAAAAGCGTCCGCGGGCGAAGAAGCCGAGGGTGTCGATGCGATGGTTGCGGTGATTGTAAATGGCAGGCGAGAAGCTTGCCTCAGGGGTCGAGGGGTCGGCGTCGTGATCAAAGGTGAGAGCGCTTGCCTCGCTGCCGTCAAAATCCTCATCGTTGTCCAGGTCGTCCTGGTTGATGAACCCGGCGCGACGCTGTGAGCGGATGAACAGGAAGGGCGCTTCTTCCGGCAGGACCAGGCTGCGCATGTCGTCGGCGAGCACGGTGTGCATCGCCTGCTCATTGCGATTGGCCTGGGCGACCGCCTGGCCAGCCGAGAGGGTGTCACTGGTCGCCTTGAAGACGACGTTGACGCCGATGATCAGCAGCAGCGCCAGCGCGATCGAGATCATCAACTCGGTCAGCGTGAAAGCGGTGCGCGAGGTTGTACGAATCAAGATGCTCATGGTGTTGTCACTGGACGGATCGGAACAATAGCGGAGTAGACGGCGATCACCTGGTTGGTGCCGGTGTAATTCGCATCTGCGACCGGATTCGGATTGGGGTTGTCGTGGCCACGGCCGATCAGGTATGCCGCAACGGGACCGGACGTCTCTTCGGCGTTGCTCACCATGCCATGCCCCAGCGCCAGTTCCCACTGGTTTGTCCCAACCTGACGGCCAAGCCGATAGACGTTGCCGTTGTCGGCACGAATCAGGACGGCGCCTTCGGTTGCGATGCCCTGGGCAAAGGCCAGTTCATTGTTGCCGTTGTCAAAAAACTCCACACCTCCGTTCAGCCCCGTCGCGACAAATTGCGCCCAAACCCTGATGGGCTGGAACGTGGAGGGGTTGGTGGGTGAGGCTGAGAAAAGATCGTCGCTAGTGTACCGAGGCCGATTGTTGACCTGCATCACGACGAGGTAGACCCGGGCGTAATCGGCGTTGAGCGGTCGTCGATACAGCAGCGTCCATCCGTATCGGGGATCGATGGAGGAAATCAGATCGCTCTTGATCAGATCAATCAGTTCAGGCTCCAATGGATGAACCCTGTCATCCGCCGCAGTTGGCGGCTTGGGAAAGGTGGTATCGTTCGCATGGAGGCGAACCAATTCCAGTGCCGCCTCCGCCACGCGCGCGGCGACGGTTTCATTGGTGCTGGCTTTGCTTTGCTGGATGGCGACGGGGAACATGGCTGCGACCATGATGAACCCCACGCCGAGGATCATCACAGCGAACAGCACCTCGGCGAAGTTGAAGCCGCGGTAACGTTGGCGATGGATTGGGATACGGACCGTTCTCATAGGATGCTCGTCATTCGCTGCGCGTGAGGGTGCCGTTGTAACGGTTGATCAGCAGGACTGAGGCGTTGCTTTCCAGCCAGTCATTTTCCGCCGCCTGGTTGGCGAAGGATTGATCTTCGAACAGAGCGCGCTCAAACAAGAGGAACGCCGGCTGGGAGTAGAAATTTGCGCCATCGTAACCGGTGACTTCACCAGATATCCCCAGTCGCTGCCCCAGTTCCGCATGGATGGCATAATTGCGATGCATCACCTGTCCGCGGCTATCGAACATCACCACGCCATACAGGTCGCGCAGGACAGGATCATCCAGGCGATAGGTATAGGTACTGCTTCCAAGGTTGTGGCGGAAAGCGATGCTGATCCCCGGCGGGAGGTACTGCACATCGGCTCCGGGGATGACGTCGATGTGGCCCGTGGTCGGATTCAGCCCCGCCAGGGCTACGGCGACGCGGTCGTTGGTGGCATCGCGGTAAAACACCAGCCCGCGGGGTTGCTGGTCGCGGATCGCCACCATGCGGGCGCGGGCGAGGTTGGCGGAGATCAGATTGATGGCGTTCTCGATGCTCCGCGAACCCGTCAGCACATTCAAAGCCGGAACCGCCATCACGAGCACGAGAATGATAATCCCGATCACGATCAGCAGTTCCGACAGGCTGAACGCCCGTTGCCGGGAATCAATTGGATGTTTCCAGCAAGATTGCATCAAACTTTACCTCTTAGCCACCCCCTGATACCTCAACGGTATCTTTCGAGATGTCTACCCACCGGAGAAAGTGCCCCCCCAAGTAAGCAGGCCGAAGTGCATCATCCGTCTTTCGCAATTTCGAGGTATTATTCTGTAAGTCTATGAATATATTTTGTTTATGTTCATTTCGTTGGATGTGTTGCATCGTGGTATAGTGGGGAAATGCAGCTGACGACGGGTCGCAAAATTCCGGGATTGTTTGTCACGGGAACCGACACGGGGGTTGGGAAGACGGTCGTTGCCGGGGCAATCGATCCCGGAGAGGATCCGGCCGCCGACCTGAC
>CAZSJB010000294.1:3153-4680 GCA_964606625.1 uncultured Tepidisphaeraceae bacterium
GGTCGTTGCCGGGGCAATTGCCAACTGGTTTGCCCGGCGTGGAGCGCGGGTGGCGGTGAGCAAGCCGGTGGCGACAGGGTGTGTGCGGCGGCGGGAGGGGCTGGTCAGCGAGGATGCGGAATTTCTTGCGGCTGCGGGAGATGTACGATTTCCGCTGGATTTGATCTGTCCGCAGTGTTACGTCGAGCCGCTGGCTCCGGCGATTGCGGCTGAGCGGGCCCGTCAGCCGCTGGACTGGGACGCCATCGACCGTTCCCTTCGTGTGATGAGCGCCGAAGCCGATGTGCTGATCGTCGAGGGGGTCGGCGGTGTGATGGTTCCCTTGGATCGCCAGACGCTGGTGCTGGATCTTGCGGTGCGGTTGGGTTTTCCAGCGGTGGTGGTCGCCCGGGCGGGCTTGGGAACGATTAATCACACCCTGCTGACGGTGCAGGCTCTCAAATCGGCGGGGGTGAAGGTGGCGGGGGTGGTGGTCAATGGCTATCCCGCCGATGGGGGGGGCGTGGCGGAAGAAACCAATCCCTCCGCCATCGAGCAATGGGGCAAAACGTCAGTGCTGTGCCTGGTCCCCGCAGCCAAGGGAGCGCTCAAACCACAATTAACCCCCGATATCCACGCAGCCATCGAAACCGTGGACTGGGCCCTTCAACTGGGCGCACCACGCGATTAGTTCCGTCCCTTTTCCTGTCGTCATCCCAGGATACCCTGGGTGTGCAGCAACAGGGCGATGATCCCGACAATAATCAGGATCATCAGGATAAACAGCGTGATTTTGATCCAACTGTAGGGCCGATCACCCTGCACTTCGCCGGTCCGCGCATTGACCAGGAACTGGAAGGTGCGGTTGTGGTACCGGTATGCACTGATCCACACCGGCAGCAGCAGGTGCTTGAAGGTGATGGCGTAATAGTGGGTGTTGACGCTGAAGATCCGCTGGTGGTCGCCGCCGATGTCGCGCCGGATGCTGGAGCGGATGTACTTATCCATGATCTGTGCAGCCTCCTGGAAGCCGCTTTGGAGGTCGATCTGGTAGCTCTGGGCGACAAATCCCGCCAGGTAATGGGGCTGATACGGCTGAAGGTTGTTCAGATCCCAGGGTTCGAGCTTGTCCAGCAGATGACGCGGGACGGAGGTGGTTGCCATGACCAGCACATCGTCAAAGACATTGCGCACCCGTCCGGAGACGTTATACCAGCGGGTGCGCTTGACGCGGCGGGTTCGCCGGACACGCCGGCCGTTTACCGTGGTCCAATAGCTTTGGGTGACCCAGTAATCCACGCCCCGTTGGCCGGTGTAGTCGGATTCAGTATCACTGTCATAAGTCCATGCCGGCAGGTAGATGCCGGTGATGGTTTGCTTCTCATGGCGGGTTTTCAAATCACTGGGGGCAAACCAGAGACTGTTCAGCCACCGGTGATAGCGGTCTCGTGACTCTTTTTCTGTGATGGCGAACGGCAACAGCGACCGGGGACGGATCTGACGATTGGAATGGGCGTCGGCGGCGATGATCGTCGCGGTGCAGAAGGT
>CAZSJB010000295.1:0-4673 GCA_964606625.1 uncultured Tepidisphaeraceae bacterium
CTTGCAGCTCAGGGCGCAGACGTTGGTGTAGTTGATGTGGCGATTGCGGTTGTAATACACCACGTCCCCATGGAGCCGTGTCCGCACAAAATGGGCCAGCCGGCCAACGCCGTGCACATCGGGGGAGTGGAACAGGGTCAACCCGTCCTGGAGAGACAACTCCTCTCCAGCCAGGATTTTCTCACGAATCGGCAGCAGGGCAGGATCAGTAACCGTGGGGACAGCTTGGGACATCGCGGCCGAAGTATAAACCGGCGCAGGATGGCCTTCTACCACGACGCCCTCGGGTTTCGAGGGATTTGAAAGTACGCGCCCGCGAAGTGGGTTCGCATTTTTCAATGCCAACCCCCGTTCTGTGCGCACCGGCGCGCAACCAGCAAGTGGGTTCAGTGGATGAAGCGCGCCTAAGCCGCCAATCCGGCCTGGCGCACTCCAAACGCGGTTTAGCGCGTCAGCCAGTGGCTTCGTAGTGGGTTTGCTTCGCAGATTACTCGAAGCTGTGCGCATGGGAGAATGGGTTCGCTGCGGCATGATGACAGTCCCTCGGGTATTCCCCTTCGGTGGATGGAAAAGCCCCCCTCAGTTAGTATTACTGACACGAAAGGACGTTAAAAGTTAGGGATTTCCCTGGTGCGGTCCTGATTTCCGTAACTTCATCTGGGCAGGCAATTTGCCTATCCAGGGATGGTCCTTCGGCAGACAAGATTTCGTATCGCAGGTCAGGCAATCACCTGACAGGAACACCAAGCGGGTTCCGGCACACGCCCATCCGCCGGTTTGCATTTCGACAGATTTCGCGCAGGCCATTTGAATCCCCGGCTTTCCGGCCATATAAGTAGGAGTTGGGTGATTGAAGTAGCAACACAACCTGCCATCCGAGCCAGCTCGGTGATTGACCTGATTGGCAACACGCCGCTGGTCGGGTTCCGTCGCGTTACGCGCGAGGTAGCTCCCGTGCAAATTTTTGCCAAGGCAGAGTGGGCCAATCCCGGTGGTAGCGTGAAGGACCGGGCGGCGCTGGCGATGATTCTCGACGGCGAGCGGCGTGGCCTGCTGACGCGGGACAAGACGATCATCGACGCCACCAGCGGGAACACCGGCATCGCTTACGCGGTGATCGCGGCTGAGCGGGGGTACAAGGTCAAGCTGGCGCTGCCGGCCAATGCCTCAGTCGAGCGCAAGCAGACGCTGATCGCCTGCGGGGTGGAGCTGATCCTGACAGATCCGCATGAAGGCACCGACGGCGCCCAGCGCTATGTGAAGCAGTTGGTGGAGAAAGAACCCCTGCGCTACTTCTACCCCGATCAGTACAACAATCCCGCCAACTGGCGGGCCCATTATGAGGGCACCGCGATGGAGATCTGGCGGCAGACCGGTGGCGCGGTGACGCATTTTGTAGCCGGCCTGGGGACGACCGGAACGTTCGTCGGCGTGACCCGCCGGCTGAAGGAATTGAATCCGGCGATCAAGTGCATCAGCATGCAGCCGGATTCGCCCCTGCACGGGCTGGAGGGCATGAAGCACCTGCCCACAGCTGTTGTGCCGGGGATTTACGACCCGACGCTGGCAGATGACCAGGTCGAAGTTGCAACGGAGGACGCGCACTGGATGGCGCGTCGATTGGCGCGTGAGGAGGGATACCTCGTCGGTGTCTCGGCCGCTGCCAATCTGGTTGCGGCCATGCAGGTGGCTCGGAAGTTGCGGGAGGGCGTTGTCGTGACGATTTTCTGCGATTCTGCCTCCAAATATTTGTCGGAGAGCTTCTGGGCGGATATCCATAGCGAAGCCGAGAACTGGCCCTGATGGTCCAGTCGACCGGCCCACGGGAGATTTTCACGCCACAAAACGGGGCGTATCACCTGCGACGGGAGTCATCGGACCCGCCATGGTGAGAAGTGATATCAACTACAGGTGTAACCAACATGAGCGTCCTGGTACTGCCCAACAACATCCGACGTGAGATCGAACAGGAAGGTGTGGCTGCTTATCCGAAGGAGTGCTGCGGCATTCTTATCGGTGTCGAGGAGCCCGGCGCGCAGATGACCCGCCGCGTCGTGGAGCGCATCATTCCCGCGACCAACGTGTTTGCGGCCGATGAGCAGCATCATCGTTTCTCGATCGATCCCAAGGACCTCATGATGGCTGAGCGTGAAGCCGGGAAAGCTGGCAAGCTGGTGCTTGGGTTCTACCACAGCCATCCCGATCAGCCGGCTCGTCCCAGCGACTTCGACCGCGATCACGCCTGGGAGTACTACTCCTATGTGATCGTGTCGATCCGCGAGGGCAAACCCGTGGACCTGACAGCTTGGATTCTGACCGCCCCTGGTGGAGGGTTCCGTTCACAGGATATTTATCGTCACTGACCCCTTGCGCCGTTTTGAAGGCGCGAACATCTTGATTGGAGAAGGAACAATGAGCGAAGGCTATGCACATCCGGAGATGCTGGTCTCGACCCAATGGGTGGCGGACCACAAGGATGATCCCAATGTCAAGGTGCTGGAGGTGGACGTCGACACCACCAGCTATGACAAAGGCCATATTCCCGGCGCGATCGGCTGGAACTGGCAGACCGATCTCCAGGATCGCGTCATGCGCGACGTCGTTGATCCGCGGGCGTTCGCCGAGCTGTGCTCGCGCACGGGGATCAACAACGACGACACGGTCATCCTCTATGGCGACAACAACAACTGGTTCGCCGCCTGGGCGCTGTGGCAGTTCAAGTACCATGGCCACAAGGATGTCCGCCTGATGAACGGCGGGCGCAAGAAGTGGGAGCTGGAAGGGCGTGAGATGACCACCGAGCGCCCGACCTGCGAGCGCAGCAACTACAAGATCCCCGCGACCGACGAGAACATCCGCGCCTATCGCGATGAGATCCGCAAGTCGCTGGGCATGGGCACGATCAACCTGATCGACGTCCGCTCGCCCGATGAGTTCACCGGCAAGATCATCGCACCTCCGGGCATGACCGAGACCGCCCAGCGCGCCGGCCATATCCCCGGCGCCCGCAACATCCCCTGGGCCAAGACGGTCAACGACGACGGGACCTTCAAGACGCCCGAGGAGCTGCGCAAGCTCTACGAGGAAGCCGGCGTGGACTTCAGCAAGCCCACCATCGCCTATTGCCGCATCGGCGAGCGTTCCAGCCACACTTGGTTCGTGCTCAAATATCTCCTGGGTGTTGACAACGTGAAGAATTACGACGGAAGCTGGACTGAATGGGGTAACCTCGTCGGCGCGCCCATCGAAACCGGTGAGGCCCAGCCGCCGCTGCCCAACGTGCAGTGCCAGTAAGGTAATCCTTGACCGGCGGAGAAGTGACACGGGTATCCTGTATGTGCATGACAGTCGTGAAGTGCGCATGCAGGGTACCCGTGTTGCGAAGGATTCAGGCATTCCCAATTGTCCTGTGTCGTTGGCCCGATTATGGCAAGGTGTGGCTGGAGGCCACTCTTGAAACCTGAAAGCGAGTAATCCATGCCGCTCAAACCACACGGCAAAATCTTCAATGACATCACGGAGACCATAGGGGGCACACCACTGGTGCGGATCAATCGCCTGGTTCCCAGGGATCACGCCACCGTGCTTGCCAAGTGCGAGTTCTTCAACCCGATGGCCAGCGTCAAGGACCGGATTGGGCTGGCGATGATCGAAGCCGGCGAAGCCGCCGGCAAGATCAACCGCGACACCACCATCATCGAACCAACCAGCGGCAACACCGGCATCGCGCTGGCGTTCGTCTGTGCCGCCAAGGGTTACAAGCTGATCCTCACCATGCCTGAATCCATGAGCATCGAGCGGCGTCGCCTGCTCAAGGCGCTGGGCGCTGAGGTGGTCCTGACGCCGGCGGCTGAGGGGATGCGCGGGTCGATCGAACGCGCCGAGCAACTGCTGAAAGAACTGCCCAATTCGTTCATGCCCATGCAGTTTGACAATCCCGCCAACCCGGAGATCCATCGCCGCACCACGGCGGAGGAGATCTGGCAGGACACCGGCGGCAACGTCGACATCCTGGTGGCTGGGGTGGGCACGGGCGGCACGATCACCGGCGTCGCTGAGGTGATCAAGTCCCGCAAGCCCGACTTCAAGGCCATCGCCGTCGAGCCGGAGACCTCCCCGGTGATCGATCAGACCCTCAAAGGCGAACCGCTCAAACCCGGCCGCCACAAGATCCAGGGCCTTGGCGCCGGTTTTGTTCCCACCAATCTCCACACCGAAATTGTCGACGAAGTCATCAAGATCAGTGACGAGGATGCCTTCGCCTGGGCGCGTCGCCTGGCCCGCGAGGAAGGGATCTTTGGCGGCATCAGCTCCGGCGCTGCGATCGCCGCTGCCGCTCAGGTCGCCGCACGTCCGGAAAACAAGGGCAAGACCATCGTGACCATTCTCGCCAGCTTCGGCGAACGCTATCTGAGTACGCCGTTGTTTGAAGATGAGTAGGATGGTTACTGGTTGCTCGCGTTGTGTCGCTGCCGGTTCAGACGCGATGCAGGGCAAATAACAAGTAACCCATAATCCGTAACCCATAACACCATGTCCACCCACCTGACCTGGCATGAAGGCCACGTTACCCGCGGAGATCGCCAGCGGCTGCTGGGGCAGCGCGGGGTGACGTTGTGGATGACGGGGTTGTCGGGGTCGGGCAAGAGCACGATCGGCTGCCTGGTCGAGCG
>CAZSJB010000296.1:0-4638 GCA_964606625.1 uncultured Tepidisphaeraceae bacterium
GCCTGGAAGGTCGGCCACGGAACCGGCCAGTACCTCAAGCGTTCGCGGCAGAACCTGCCGCCTGAGCAGCGCGTTGCACGGGAGGATACCGTCGTTGTCGGGCGCGACATGCGGCCGCACTCGGAATCGCTGTGCCAGGCCCTTACTGAGGGCCTGCGCTCGACGGGGATGAATGTCATCGATGTCGGCATGGTAGATACGTCGTTCATCTACTTCGCAATCAACCATCTCGATGCTGTCGGCGGGGTCATGACGACCGCTTCGCACAACCCCGTCAACTACAACGGGTTCAAGATCTCCGGCCCCAAGGCCAAGCCAATCGGATCGGCATCCGGGCTGGATGACATCAAGCGGATCGCGACGTCGCTGCAGCGGGTCGCCTCCACTGGCGTGCAGGGGAAGTACGAACAACTGGATCTCTGGGACGACTACAAAGCCAAGGTCCTGAGTTTCCTGGACCTGAAGCGTCCCCTGGCCGTCGCCGTCGACGCCAGCAACGGAATGGCTGGGAAGATGGTCCCCAAGGTCTTTGGGGATGTGCCCAACCTCACGATCATCCCCCTGCTGTTCGAGATCACCGGGTCGTTCGTGCATGAGCCCAACCCCCTGGTCGAGAAGAACCTTGAGATGCTCAAGGCCAAAATGCGAGAGCAGCCGGCGGACCTTGGCGCGTGCTTCGACGGCGACGCCGACCGGTGCATGTTCCTTGATGAAACCGGCCGCCCCATCGGCTCGGACATGATCACCGCCCTGTTCGCCAGCGATTTCCTCCAGCGGCCCGAGAACAAGGGCGCCGCGGTGGTATACGACCTGCGGTCCAGCCACGTCGTACCTGACGTGGTCAAGCAACTGGGTGGCGTTCCCGTGCGGGATCGCGTGGGCCATGCCTTCATCAAGAAGACGATGGCTGAGAAGCAGGCCGTCTTCGGCGGCGAACTGTCAGGACATATCTACTTCCGCGACTTCTACTATGCCGACTCGGCAGCCGTCGCGTTTGCGGTGATGCTGTCAGTGCTGTCCAAGCAGGATCAACCGCTGTCGAAGCTGATCGAGCAGTACCGCGTCTACCATCACAGCGGCGAGATCAACTTCGAGGTCGAAGATAAGGATGCCAAGATCCGCGAGATCGCCGAGCGTTACCGGCACGCCAATATCGACTATCTCGATGGCATCACCGTGGATCTGGGCGACTGGTGGTTCAATGTCCGCAAGAGCAACACCGAGCCCTTGCTGCGCCTCAACCTGGAAACCAGGACGGCTGAACAGCTCCAGGAAAAACTTGAAGAACTGAAAGAGCTGCTCGGTGAACCCGCAGCCCATTAAAACTTGACGCGAAACGAAGACCGAAAGACAGGGAGGCCTCAGGTCTCCCTGTTTTTCTGCGCTCATTTTTTGGTGTCCACCACGTAGGGCTTGGGGACGAACAGCAGCACGCGCTCCATCCGTTCGGCGGGACCGTCAATGCTGAGGAAGTTGTAGCCGATGCTCGTGGAGAGATGTGCCTCGGGCGAAGGAGCGACCACCAGAAACCGTTCCAGCGGAATATCCACCACCAGATTCAAATCATAAAGCCGCTCGGGCGACACATACTCGATCGTCCGTCCTTCGCGATCCCCCACGAACTCCAGCCGCTGCTTGCGCGACCGCACCACCGGGCACAATGCCATCCGCACCGACCCCAGCTGCCGCGGCGTTGGCTCGAACGACAGCGTCCACAGGTTCATGCTCCGCTCGAACGAGCGGCCGATCATGCGGTTGTTGTCGTCGAAAATAAACAGGTTCTGATACAGCACATCGTTCCGCGCTACGATTTCGATGTCTCGCGTTTCGCGCGCCAAGCCGATGTGAAGCTGCTTGCGTGCCTGGGCCGGCTGCTGCTCGATGATCTGCTTGAAATACGGCCATTCGCTCGCCGGAGCTTGCCCCACGCGCACTCCATTGCGCCACAGGCGATCGAACGTCCCCACATCCACCACCTGCTCTTCCAGGCGCTTCCAGAAATCCTCGTTTCCACTGACCGTCCCGTACGGCACGATCAGCTCATACACCTCCAGGTGGATCAACAGTCGCACCGGCGGCGGCGCATCGGCTGGGGCTGGGGCAGGATGCAGGGGGTTGTTGGTTACTAGGGCATGGTAATCCTTGAGGGCTCCGTCTGAGTCGGCTTGGGGCTGGGGAGGATTGGTTGGAGGGCATCCCGCCGTCGACAGTGCCAAGGCGATTGCGACTGCGATCGGGGATCGCAGCCATCTTCGGCGAGATTGTCCCTTCAGCCTGCTCATTATCTTCCAACGATCAGATCGATGACAAGGTTCAGCCCTTGGTCCCAATCGGCCTTGCTGATATTTATCGGCGGGGCAAGGCGAATGACTTTCTCGGCGGTCAAATTAATGATCACGCCTTTTTCCAGCCCCCGCTCGACGATGTTCTGCGGCGGCTGTTTCAGCTCGATTCCAAGGAACAGCCCGCTGCCGCGAATCTCGGCGATCCTCGATCGAGCCGCCTCATCGCTTTGCAGGCGTGAGAGGGCATGCTCACCCAATTCAGCGGCATGAGCAATCAGATTTTCTTTTTCGATCACATCCAGCAGGGCCGCGGCAGCTGACATGCAGATCAGATTGCCCCCCAAGGTGCTGCCGTGCTTGCCGGGCCCCATGAGCTTGGCTAGATGGGGCTTGGCGTACATCACCCCCACCGGCAGCCCACCGCCGATGGCCTTGCCGAGGGTCATAATGTCCGGCTCGACCACTTTCCCGCCGCTGCCGACCACATGCTGATGCCCAAACCAGCGTCCGGTACGGCCACAGCCGGTCCAGACCTCGTCAAAAATGAGCACCAGGTCCTTTTCATCGCACAGTTGACGGATTTTCTCGACGTGGCCGGTCGGATACACATTCACCCCGCCTTCGCCCTGGATCGGCTCCATGATGATGCAGCAGGTTTCGTCATCGACGGCTGCGGCGATGGCATCAAAGTCCATCGCATGCACATGGGTGAATCCTGGAACTGCCGGGCCGAACCCTTCTCGTACCTTGGGATTGCCCGTTGCCGCGATCATCGCCAGCGTGCGGCCATGAAAGCTTTTGGTCAGGCTGACGGTCTTCCAGCGTCCCTTGCCCTCCTGCATGCCGTACAGGCGGGCGAGCTTGATGGCGGCTTCATTGGCATCGGCTCCGCCGTGACAGAAAAATGCCTGGCCGGGGAAGGCATGGCGGTTCAACCGCTCCGCCAGTTCGATCTGTGGACGGGTATGGAAGGTGTTGCCCACATGCCACAACTGCCCCGCCTGCTTGCGCACCGCCTCGACCAGGGATGGATGGGCATGGCCGAGCACCGCCCCACCAAATCCGGCGAACAGGTCCAGGTAGCGACGACCATTGGTATCCCAGACATAGTCGCCTTCGCCCCGCTCCATCACGATCGGGAGACGCGCATAGTTAGGGATCAACACCGCGTTCGCCCGCTCCACCAGTTCCGTCATTGCATCAGCCATCGTCATTTGCCCTTTCCAGCATCCCCCGACAAAGTCGCACAGGATACCACATCCACCGGCCCCGCAGAAGAATCCTCCCGCACCCGCGCGCAACAAAACAATGGGTTCGTTATCGCGTTTTTACATTGGGTTTGATCGCGGCAATCGCGGCTGACGAGACAGAATCGCGGCCAGGCGATGGCTTCGTTGGGTTCGTTTTGGGTTCGTTTTCGTGCATACAGCGCAACAGTTAGAAGGATGGGATCCTGCGGAGGCCAAAAGCAGCGCCATCCGCCCGCCTGAAGAACCAGGCGAAAAAAGAAGTGAAAATCTGGGGGGATCTGCCGAACAGGCCAGACCACCAGAACAGCTCATCATACCACACTTTCACCGAAAATCAAAAATGGATTTTCGCCCGGTTCAACGCATCATCTGTAGAGCCGCCTGACTCTTCGATCCGGATAGCCCTGACATTCTGTTGTCAGGGCTACGCCCTCGCTGGTTGTGAAACGGATCGTCGTAATGAGCCTGCCCCAACAAAAATATCACCGCTTGAGTGCCTGTGGTCCGCGCGTACACTGGGGCCATGGCCACCACTAATCCCTTCGGTTCTGAATCGACCCTCACCGGCAATGCCGGAACGTTCAAGTATTACCGTTTGGCTGCCCTGGCGGAGCAGGGAATCGGCAACCTCGATCGCATGCCGTTTTCGATCAAGGTCCTCCTGGAAAGCTGCCTGCGCAACCTCGACAACTTTGAAGTTCACGAGGAAGACGTCACCAGGCTGGCAGGCTGGTCGGCCCAGAGCGTCGAGCGGCGTGAGCTGCCGTTCAAGCCAGCCCGGGTGATTCTCCAGGACTTCACCGGCGTGCCGTGCGTGGTTGACCTGGCCGCCATGCGAGCCGCCATGAAGCGCATGGGCGGCGACCCCCAGAAGATCAATCCGCTCGTACCGGTGGATCTGGTCATCGACCACAGCGTGCAGGTGGATGAATACGCCAATCCGCTGGCGATGCTGAACAATGCCAAGATCGAGTTTGAGCGTAACCGCGAGCGTTACGAGTTCCTCAAATGGGGGCAGCAGGCGTTCCGAAACTTCAGCGTCGTCCCGCCGGCAATGGGGATCGTGCACCAGGTGAACCTCGAATATCTGGCGAAGGTGGTCT
>CAZSJB010000297.1:0-4635 GCA_964606625.1 uncultured Tepidisphaeraceae bacterium
AAGCGGAGCCGAACGACGCCATCACCCATAATGACGTTGTCTTTTCTGAAATGGGAACGCTTGTCCCAATAGTTGGAGGTGTAGATGCTCCAGATGTTGTAGTCGAGGCTGTCCCCGTCGAAGTTTTCTTCGAAGGTAAGCGTCCAGTCACCCTCCACCGGCGGGCGCTTGCCCAGCCAATCCGGCAGGGGACGCGGCGGGGGCATGGAGGCGATGATCGACTCGATGCGGAACGAGCGCGCCACGTCGGCTTGGTCCGCCTCGATCACGAATCCGGAGGTGACGTTGCTGGCGAACTCGGTGCCGCCGGTGCCCTTGAGATGCTCTGCTCCTTCGAGCACTTGCGGACCTTGCCAGATTGTCAATCCGCGGAAGGGGATGGTGATCGTGCCAGTGTCGCCGGGAGCGATGGGCGATTCCACCGCAATCCAATCCGACTTGCCTTTGTCGCTTTCCAATCCGCCGCGAACACTCAGTGGCGTGTCGCCGGTGTTGCGGAGGGTCAGCTCGACCTGGAGATAGTCGCGCAGGTTGTACCTGCCGATGGTGGGGCGGATCGCAACGCGATTGGCCCGATTGGGCGCCAGATTAAACTCTACCGCACCATCCACGATCTGGCTGGTGGCGTGATGTGTTCCGATCTTAAACTGCCTGGCGATATCGATGCCCGGGCCAAGGATGATGCCGTTTTCAGGGACGTGGCGCACGCTGGCGGGATTGACTGGCGGCTTTTCGCCGGCTTGGCCGTCAGCGGTGAGAGATTCGACACGGAAACTGGCGCCCTTGGGCGACTTGCCGACGAAAATCAGCACTGCCTTTACCTTGGCAGGATCCAGCTTGAAAGCGGGTTTGAACCCGAAGGAGTGTCCGAAGATCACCTTGACGGTATCGGTGGCTCCCGGCTGGATTATCTTGGCTTCGGCGTTCCAGGGGTTGGTGCTGTGATGGCCGGGATTATCGATTCGCACCGTCACATAAATCCGTTCAGACCCAGTGTTGGTGATCCGGGCTGCCACATGGCCATGCTGTGACAGGTCCCAGTGCTCGCCCTCTGCCGGACGGATAGAGATGCCGGGATAGCTGGCTTGGGCGCCCTCGCGCACAGCCACCTCAATGCCGCTCGCGGTGACGCTGAAGGATGTGTCATCCGGGCGATCGTTAATGGCGATCTGCCGTGTCGCGTCGAGTGAGGCCGCATCGAACAACGCCTGTGACCCGGCTGCGGCGGCAGTGGTTGTGAGACAGAACAGAATGACAGTAGTAAGTCGCGTAGTGAGATTAATAAGCATGGTATGTCGGTTCAGAAATCTGGCGCCGATGGGGCGCCCGTTAGTGAAGGCAAATCAGTTGGGCGCGCCGGCACGATGCGTTACCTGATTCGCCTGGAGCGCCTTGTACAGTCCGGTGTTCACATAGCTTGGGTTGTCAGGGTAGTCGGACTTGATGGCCTCAACATGGCCGTCGGCGAAGCCCACGTTGGCGGCGCCATTATGGCGATAGGCGACGTATCCGCGCTGGGGATTTTCTTCGCCTGTGGTCCCGCCGGTCTGGCC
The DNA here is from genome assembly GCA_964606625.1 of uncultured Tepidisphaeraceae bacterium. Lineage (GTDB taxonomy): Bacteria > Planctomycetota > Phycisphaerae > Tepidisphaerales > Tepidisphaeraceae > CALEKX01. Next base: position 1,554 of record CAZSJB010000297.1, read on the forward strand.
GCGGTAATACCGGTCCCACTGAAACGAGATATTGGCATCCGACATCGTGTCCACGAGCATGATGACCTTGTAGGGTGAGCGGAAGGTTCCAAGCTTTCGGACCCGACCGATCGACGGATTACTTGGGTCGGTTCGATTGATCTCGTTCTGGCGGCTGTTGTTGTATCCGATGCCGGTGTCCAGGAAGCCGCGCGACTGAGGTCGGACGGTTGGGCAGTAGACCACATCCGTGCTAGGGCGCTGCTGCGCCTGGGGAAACGCGCTGCCGCAGGGGTTACGATTGCCGATGTACTGCCCGATGAGTGGCTGGCCATACCAGGCAATGCGCACATCCCTGGCTGTAAAGCCGTCAACCGTGAGCTCCTTATAGAGCGGATAGGTCGGGGGATACCATCCGTCATGCTCCTCGGCATACATCTGCAAACCCAGCAGCAACTGCTTCTGGTTCGATGCGCACGTGACCGCCTGTGCCGCCATTCGGGCACGATTCAGCGCCGGCAGCAGGATGGCGATCAGAAGGGCGATAATCCCAATGACCACAAGCAGCTCGACAAGCGTGAAGGCGGTGTTGCATGGACGCATGGTTTTCTCCGCATTCTATGCACTGGATACGGCCGCGTTTTTCTGGACGCCAGCTGGCGGCCAGCTCAGGACCTGCCCAGCCGCTGCCAGGTCATCTGCCAGGCGATGATAAGGTACTTCCGATATGCCGCAGCCATCCTCAATCGCCAGGTTCGCCAGGTGGGCAGCCGACTGGGCCAGCACCATGAAGACCGGCTCCATCCGGATCGATCCGAAGGCGATGTGGCTGGCTGACAGGCAGACCGGTACTACCAGATTGTCGCATTGCTGCGGCTGGGGCGTGATCGCACGCACTGAAATCGGATAGGGCTGTGCCGGGGGCACTTCGACGTTGCCCTCATTGATTACCCGTCCACCTACGACCAGCCGACGGCAGTTGTGGGAGTCCATCGTGTAGGCTGCCAGGCCCACCGAGTCCTCGGCGGTGCGCAGGTGGCGGCAGTCATGTTCCGTCACCACGTATCGGCCGATCATGCGGCGAGCCTCGCGAACGTAAAGCTGTGGCGGGAATCCGCCGGTGGTTTCAAACTCGTCAGCCGGCAGACCCCACTTGCTCATCTCGTGTCGTACGTGATCGGGGATCTGAGGGTCGTTCTGGAGGAAATAAAACAGCCCGGCTGTGTAGCTGACGTGATCCTGGAAGATCGCTTCCCGCTCGGCGTAGCTGCCCTCGGGCCAGCCGTAGTTGGCGCCGATGTGGTCCGTGCCCACGGCGCCCCAGTTATTGGTGTCTGTCTTGTTGTTGGGCATGCGGCTGGTCAGCCACATGACATCCCACATGCCGGCGTGGAGATAGCGCCGCAGCAGTTCGTAGCGATACGGATCGTAATCCGCGGGCTTGGGGAAGGGGATCCGGTTGGCTGGATCATCCGTCAGGCACATGCGGAAGTTGTAAGCCTGGATGCAGGCATCTCCATCACCCTGCACACCCGGTTCAACATCCTGGATCAGCGGAATCAAACCGCTTGTGGGATCTCCTTCAACGCGATAGGGGTCAACCCATGCGCGAAAGTTGTGGTTAGGGTGACCGAAATGAATGCCGTTGAGGGTTTCACGGTATACCGAATTGGCTTCGCGGCCGCAGTGATAGGACACACCAGCCATCGCCATCAGGTCGCCTTCGTAGGTGCAGTCGATGAAGACGGTTGCCTGGTAGATCGTGCCGTCGCTCATTTCGATTGCATCGATGCGCGAGCCGGTTTTATGGACGCGCACCAGTTGCTGATCGGTGCGAAGCAGGACATCGGCCTCTTCGAGCATGTCACGGAAGATGCGAGCTGCGGCACTTGGCTCGAACAGCCAGGCTTCGCCTTCGGGATTCTCGTAGTAGCTCCCGAGGCGACGATAGAACTCCCGTGAGATGCCACCGATTGCGGCCTTGTTGCCGAAATCGGTGCAGCCAAGCCCGCCGCTGCTTAATCCGCCGATGTGCGTATCAAAGGCAGCCAATGCGGCGGTGCGGCCCAATCGCCGGGCAGCGACAGCGGCTGTGACACCGGCGGACGTCGCGCCGTAGACGCAGACATCGGTTTTAATGACCGGCGGCTCATCCAGGCGTGGTACGGGGGTGTAATACCGAAGATTCGGCAACTGCGGACGGTTCATAGGGCACATATCACAGTTAGGGGACAAACGTTCTCAGGTTTCACGATCACCGCCGACGCCGACACCCAGCCGCCGCCAGGCCAATGCCCAGCAGACCCAGGCCCGCCGGTTCGGGGATGGCTGTCACCTTGTAGAACGCATCGGGGTCATTGCTGATACGAAGTTGGTCGAGCCGCGTACCGAAGTCCTCGAAGGAGAGTCGGATCGACGAAAGACTGTCGCCCACCGCATCGAAGTTGCTGGTTCGGCGGGTCGGCGTACCGAGTGCGGCTTCGCTGGAGAGATCGGCGGATTCGGTCTTCACCCAGAACGAGATGTCATCATTGTTGCCGTTGGCATTGACCACGATCTTTGCCAGCAGCAGATAGGTGGTATTGGGGGCGAAACTGGTCGTAGGACCTTCGTTATTGCTGCCGGCAGTTCGCAGCGCGGCGTTTCCATTGCGAATCGCGATGTACGAGTTGCTGCTGCCAAGCCAGATGAGCGTGTCGGCGGTGCTGGAGGTGTAGTGCGTCAGCGCGCTGATCCAGATCGTTCCGGTCAGGGATTCGGTCAGGATACGGCTGACCGTGCCGCTGGCATCGCCACCACCATATCCGGCAGCGCCGTCATCAGGGCCTGTCTCATTGCCGAAATTCATGTAGTGGGGATTGTTGAAGGTCACCTGGCTGCCGGCGAAATAGTCGGGGTTGAGCGTGCCGCTCCACGGTCCGGTCCAGCCGCCGCCGGTAACGCCGACGTTATGCAGGTCGGTGTTCACTGTGCCGTAGTTGTTGAAGTTCTCGATGATGGTGGCGCCAGTAGCGAGATGGGCTTGTACCGCCAGGCCAAGCGATGCCATCGTTACCAGTGCGAACGCGCGAGAAGTGATCATGTTCGTTCCTCCGGTGCCTCA
>CAZSJB010000298.1:0-4632 GCA_964606625.1 uncultured Tepidisphaeraceae bacterium
GTAAACTGGCTGAGGTCGGTGCCGTGGCCGTGGCCGATGAGCTGGATCTTGGTGGTGTCCAGGCTGGCAACCACCCCTTCCCAGATCGTCTTGCGCCAGTTGGCGGTACCGGCTGCGACGTAGGCCCACTCGTCGGCCTGTGCGTAGTAGCCGGCATCGCGCAGCATCTGTGCGGCGGCGTCTTCATCAAAGGTCGCAACGACGCGCGACACCGCGAAGATCGGATCGAGTACCTCGACACGTCCGCCGGGAATCATCGGGCCGACGATTGACAGCGTGATGAACAGCGTGACCGCCAGGATCACCACCGTAAAGACGCGCTGCACCGAGACCAGCGCCACACAGACCATCCCGATCGCCATGCCCAGCACCGCACCGCGGCCGGGGTTGAACAGCATCGGCAGCACCGACACCAGGATGACCGGGTATTTCAGCTTCCAGTCCTTGAGGTACGGCCACAGCGCCAGGATGCCAACGGGCACGAGCGCAGCAATGGACGGGTCGTTGAAGATCCAGACATCGGCCCAGGGAAGCGTCAGCTTAAGCGGGCTGAGCGTCACCATGCCGATGGCGTAGGCGCAATAGAACAGGCAGAACACCTTCCAGAAGCGCAGGAAGCGCGGCATCGTGACATCCGCGCCATACGCCAACCCGATGAACAGGCAGATCGGGTAGTAGTTGAAGGCGAATGTCTTGATGATGTCGACGATGGGGGTTCCGCCATGCACGAAGGCGCGCAGCAGTTCGAAGATCCCCCACAGCAGCGTCAGCCCCACACCGGCTGCCAGCAGGCGCATGTGGAAAAAGTCGTCCACGAAGCGCTGGATCCAGCGGCGCGGATTGGCAACGACGCTGCGCGCGATGAAGTATTCGCCGATGAACAGCGGCGGAACGCCCAGGTAGGCAAAGCTGCGTCCGAAGGTCAGATACCCGCAGACCAGAACCTGCCAGAAGGCGGGAGGATTAAACCGGAACCTGTTCATAAAACGAACGCCAGTTGTCGACAAAGGCCCCAACACTGAACCGGGACACGGCAGCGCGGGCGTTCTCGCCTACCCGGCGACGCTGCTCGGGAGACTGCTGGACAAACTCCCGCAGACGTCGCTCGATATCGGCAGGATCGGACGAAACCAGATATCCATTTTCACCGTCAACGACGAATTCCTCCACTCCGTTTATCGGCGTAACGATCAGGGGCACCCCTGCCGCAGCAGCCTCAAGTACCACCAGGGCAAAGGCCTCGTACAGGCTGGGCAGGGCAAAGGCATCGGCGCTCCAGAGGAACGGCCGCACGTCCTTCTGCATGCCCAGGAACCGTACCCGCGCGCTCAGGCCCATGGCCTGCACACGCTTCTGATACACCTCCAGCAGATCCTCAGTTCCACCGATGACCATTAATTTCAGTTGCGGATGATCATATCGCTGCATCGCCTCCAGCAGAAACGGCAGCCCCTTGCGCTCGAAATGGCCCAGGGCCATGAACACCAGGACGATGTCGTCCGGGGAATAGCCGAGCTCGCTTCGCTTGGCGGCCCGATCAAAATCAGCCGGCACCTGCATCCGCGGAATGTCGATCGCGTTGAAAATGACCTCGATTTTTTCTTCCAGAAACGGATACTCCCCCACCAGATCCCGCTTCACGCCGTGCGACGCCACCACCATCCGCTTCAGCCGGCGATAGACAAACGGCTCGACGATCGCATGCAACCAGTGATCGACCCACCGGAACACTGACCGCAGGGTCGGTGTCTTGATCTTGTTCCAATGCTGCCGCAGAAATGCGCGGTGACAAAACTGCGTATAGCTCACATCGGCAAAACTCAGGTTGCTCTCAACGCATTGGACCAGGTCGAACCGGGCCCCGGTCTTCATCCGGTGCCACAGGTACACCAGCGGCGCCATGAGGTGATAGCAGATAAACAGCAGCGCCAGCGGCCGGGTCGGGACCGGAATCCGTACATGGCGAATCCGCTCGGGGCAGGGGTTGTCAAAGCGCACCGAAAAGACGGTGAACTCATGCTCATGACACAACTGCCGCATCATCGTGAGATGGCAGCCGCCCAGGGGATTGGTCGGTTCGGTCAGATAATCAAACAGCGCGATGCGCACTTAGAATCTCCTCATACCAGGCAACCATCTTCTGCGCCCGCTGTGCCCAGGAATTGTCGGCTGCACGGGCGATCAGCGCGTCGCGCTTGGCGCGGCGCAACTCCGGCTGCTTCGCGAGTGTCTCGATAGCCGCCGCGATATCACTGATCACCTGCTGGGGAGACCGCACTGGGATCCGGATGCCCGTCTCGTCGGTAATCGCAACGGCGGCGCCCTGGTGATCCAGTGCAATGACGGGCAAGCCGGTGCTCATAGCTTCGAGAACGACCGATCCCATCGAATCGCGCAGGCTGGTGAACAGGAACACATCGCTGTCGGCAAACAGCCCTGCCATCTGCTTGTACGGCACCTGCCCCAGCATCTCAACCCGGGTACCGAGATTGAGATGAGCAATGAGCGATTCAATCACGGGTCGCTGCGGACCATCGCCGGCGATCCGCATCCTGATGTTACGATCGTTCAGCCGCGCAAACGCCTCCAAGGCAAGCGCCAGCCCCTTGCGTGGTTCAAGCCGGCCGGCCCACAAGACATAAAAAGGGGCGTCGGGTGCGCGATCTCGAGGATAGTCGGCTGGATCGACCGGGATGATGCCACTGTCCAGCAGCAGTTCGACCCGCTTGGCGCCGCAACGGCGAAGGATGTCGGCTGTCTCGCGGTTGGTCGCGCAGACCAGATCGGCACGTTGCGCACAGCGGATGATGGCAGGATTGAACCGGGATGCCGCAACCGCCATCGTCCGGAGGCGTTCCTTGAGCTTCGATCCGGCGTACTGGAGAAATGCTGTCGGCCAGGTCTGCCCGCCACCAACCGGCCCCCAGACGAAAGGCAATCCGGTTCTCCAGAGCAAGGGTGGCTGATTGAGGCTGCCCCAGCTCACATGGTGGACCAGCTCGAGCGGCTGGCGGCGATGATATTCCGCAACGGCGGCTGCCACCTGTTTCTGCCACAGGGCATAGTGGAGGCGAATCCCCCGCTCACTTTCGCCGGGCTTCCAGCGATCCAGGCGGGACTGCACGGTCACGAACTCAAATTGCAGCGACGGATTCGGATGTTTTGCGATCTCTTCGTCAATGTGCCGGCGGTACTCGGGATGACAAAAGACAACCACATTATGAAAGCGCGTGAGGTTCGTTGCCCACTTCCAGGTAAATCCCGGCTCGGAGCCCAGGTACGGCGAGCAGGCATGGCCGACGATGGCAATCCGGCGACGCGGCGCGTGCCCCTCACCCTCCCGGGGGGGCGCGTCGGAGATCGGATGCTGTGTCATCGCGGCGGTCTCATTCATGATGGCGAAGAGGGGTAATCAGCTCACGGCACCGGCAGATTTCGCAGATTCCGTGGATTCCTGCCGGCTGCGCCGTCCCAGCATCGCGTGCTTGGCGAACAGCCAACAGTAAAGGGTGTTGTAGACGAGGTAGCGCTTCCAGAGGCGCCCCGGTTCCTGGGTCAGCCGGAACAGCCACTCCAACCCGCGCTTCTGCATCCACGCCGGCGCCTTTTTCTTCGTGCCGGCATGGAAATCAAACGCTGCCCCAACGCAAAGCTGCACCGCACGAATGCGGTTGCGATGCTCAAAGGCAAACTTCTCCTGGCGCGGACAACCGATGCCCAACAGGACGATGCCCGCCCCGCTGTCGTTGATTTCCTTCGTGTATGCCTCATCCTCCTCCGGCGTCAGCGGGCGAAATGGCGGTGACCGCCAGCCGGCAATGTGGATCGTCGGGAACGCCTCGCGCAAACGGTCCATCAGCCGCTCGACCACCTCCGGCGTTGCGCCATACAGGAAGACACCCACACCCGCTTCCGCAGCCGCCCGACAGACGCGCCACGTCAGCTCTGGTCCATAAACGCGATCTTCCAAGCCCGTCTTGTGAAAGTAGTTCAGCGCCCAGCGAACCGGCTGACCGTCGGGAGCGACGACATCAAACTGGTTCATCATCTGCCGGAAAGGTAGTTCGGTAGCCGCCGTGACCAGCCCGTGAACGGGCATGAAATCGACGATCACCGATTCGCGCTGCTTGGCTGCTGCGATCAACCGCGGGACCAGTTCGTCATAGGTCGTCGCGCTGACGTGCACACCAAAGACATCGTACTTCGCGGGCCAGGTGGTCATATCAGGGAAAGTCGGCGGTTTGCAGCTGGCAGTTCACATACTGCACCGCCCACTGCAAACGGCCAACTGCAAATGCGTGCCATTGCGTCTTAACTTGCGCCACGGCGAAGGAGAACCGCCGGGATGGTCTGCAGCAGGATGCGCAGATCCTGGAAGAACGTCCGGCGACGGATGTAGGCAACGTCCATCCGGACCCAGTCGGCGAAGCTGACGGTGCTGCGTCCGCGCACCTGCCAGATGCAGGTGAGACCAGGCGTGACGTCGAGACGGCGGCGCTGCCACTGCTGGCAGCCGTCGGCTTCCTTCAGGGGCAGCGGACGCGGCCCCACCAGGGTCATGTCGCCCTTGAGGACGTTGAACAACTGCGGCAGTTCATCAATGCTGGTCTTTCGCAGGATCCTGCCCAGCCG
>CAZSJB010000299.1:0-2510 GCA_964606625.1 uncultured Tepidisphaeraceae bacterium
CGGCGCCGATCAGGGATGTGGTCAGCACCCGCTCCAGGCGATAGGCGAACTGGGCGTTGTCCTGCGGCCAGGTATTGCCCGTGGATCCGACCAGCAGGCAGACGCACGCCACCAACGCCCACACGGCGGCTGCACCGGCAAGGGTCAGGAGCATTTGCGAGAGTGTCCAGCGTGTCACGGGGGTGGCGATGGGTATGGGTTCCTTGTTACTCGTTGGTGGTGACAAACCCCTATTCCGCGGGGTGGAGAAACTCCGCAAAGCGTTCTGCCAATTCCGGTATATGCGAACCGGGCTGCTGAGTGTACCACGCGTTGAGGATCAGCACCCGTCCGGGGATCTGCTGCTGGGCGGTCTTTTCCACGTGCTCGGGCACCCCGCTGAGCAGGACGATCGTCGCCTCGGGCGCCAAGGCCATGCGGCGTTCGCGGTCGATCACCGGCCAACCCTCAGTCTCGATGACGTTAACGCCTCCGGCGATCTCCAGGAGATCATTCAGGAACGTGTCCCGCCCGACGGCGAACGTTGCCTGCTCGTCCATGACAATCAGCGTGCGCACCAGCGGCTGACCAGCAACGCGGTCGCGCACAGCCGCCAGCCGCTGTTCGATCGATTGGCGAAAGGCTGTGGATTGGTCAGATATGCCAAGCAATTCGCCCAGGCGATCGATTTCATCCAGCGTGTTCTGGAGCGTCTCGGGCCGCACGTTCACCAGTTGGATGCCCAATTCGTCGGCACGCTGGCGCACGCCCGGCGAAACGCGATCCGGCGCATGAAAGAGGATCAGGATATCCGGCCGCAGTTGTTGCAGGCGCTCCCAGTCGATGTTTTCGTAATCGCCCACGCGCGGCAGGCCGGCGATCGGTTCGAGCTGGTCGGTGTCAAAGTTGCTGACCGCGACCAGCCGATCAGCTGCCCCCATGCCCACGATCAGATCCGTAGCCGCCGGCACCAGCGACGCCACCGTGACCGGCTCCTGTTCATCAGTTGTGCGATCCGCTGGCGCCTCGCAGGACCCCAGCACTAGCAACACACATCCCAAGGCAATGAACAGCCATCGAAACATCACTGCGGGTCTCCTGTAAGGCGGGAATCGAAAGACTCGGATATCAGGATTCTGTGATCCGGAATGGCTTATCTCAAATCGCAAATTTCAGATCGCTGGCTTCTGATATCACATCGCCATTTTCGCTCATCGCGTTCGCAGGAACATGATGACTGTCACCGCCGTCAATGCAACGGTGGCTGCCAGGCCGCCCCACAGGGCCCCCCACAGGCCGTAATACCAGGTCAGCGGTAACCCGACCACCAGCGTCGCCACCGTGTTGGTCATCGCAGCCATGAATTGCACATGCGGCCGCCCCAGGCCATTGAGGACCGCCAGGCACATCGTGGCGGAAAATCCGATGAAGCTGGTAATCGCGAACACGCGCACCCCGTTCCCCAGGTGAGCAAACTGCTCAGGGTAAACAATCCGCAACAGCAAATCCGGAATCGCCAGCAGGATCAGCATGTAACCGCCCAGGGTCACGGCGCCGACGGCTGCGTATTTCAACCCCACGCGCTTGGCGGTGGCCAGGTTGGAGGATGCTCGCGCGCGGGCCACCACCGGCACAATCAGCCCCGCCAGGGTCAACACCACCGGGTTGGCGACCTTGTTCATGTCCGTGATCACCCGGTAATGTCCCGCCACACCCGTGGAGTGCAGCAACCCCAGCATCCAGTTGTAGCCGATATCCGTCACCAGCGCGGTGAGATTCGCAGCCAGCAGCCATTTGCCCAGCGACCAGAACTCACCCACATATCGCCGCGCATCTCCCCACTCAAACCGCGCCAATCCCACCTGAAAGGCCTGGATCATCGCCCCCACCGCACTGGCGGCTGCCATCACCCCCAGGGCACGCGGCAGGGCCATCGGCCCTTCCAGCCAACCAGCTTTTCCCACCACGTAGATCACCACCACTTGTCCGAGGTACGCCATCGCATCCCCCGGAATCGCCGCGCCAAAGCGCAGCCGCGCCATCAGCGTCCGCCGGAACAGCTCCTGCATCAGGAATGCCCCCAGCCCCACCGCCGACAGCACCGCTGTCCAAGTCGTGCTGATCTCCACGCCCCCCGTCTGGGCATGCTCCACCATCCACGCCGCCGACAGCCCCATCGCCGCCACCAGCGGAATCGCCACCGCCAGCGTGAACACCATGCTCATGGTCGCAAACGATGCGATCCGCCCCTTGTCCAGCACCGATCCCTTCACCTGGATCGGGTAGATCACCCCGGCTGCGTGCAGCGAACTGAGAAACAGAAACGCTGACAGAAGCATCCCAAACGCGCCGAACACTTCCTCGGCTAGGAAGTACGCCAGCACGACGTTGCGCGTGAAATTCCCGATCGAGGCCACCGCCTGGTCGGTCACCGCCCAAGCCCCCCGCCGAAATATGGCGGAGAGCAACCCCTTCAGCCGTGGCAACGGCGAGGCGGGGGCGGCAACATCGGCTTCAGGTGCGGTACTCAT
>CAZSJB010000299.1:2520-4620 GCA_964606625.1 uncultured Tepidisphaeraceae bacterium
CACGACCGCAGGTAAACACGAACAAAACAGCTATCCACTCGCCCCCGCCTGATAACGTCCGCTTTGCCCGCAGGCCACTGCCTCATTATCGGCATCCCAGCACACCCCCTTGCAAAAACCAAAAACGAGACCACAATCAAATCGCTCATCTTTTTTGATGAGCCGGTCGATATTCTCTGACGAGTTATCGACTCACGGATCCGAAAGTCGCTGCCGGTCGTGCAGCGGTGGATCCCGCCTGAAAAAAGGGCAAACGGCGGCGATCGTTCGCCGCAGCCAGGTATCGGGGTTCCCTCCGATGATCTGAGCGCCCCAGGCACATCTCCAAGGAGGGTCAACGCCTGCCATGGGCACCGACCTTCTCTCCCGCTGGGGTCTGCGGACAGTTCAACTGTCCGATCAGGCAATTCTCAGTCCACAGTTACAAGCGATTCCCGAACCCTTGTCGGACTATACGTTCTCACAGCTTTATAGCTGGAGTAACAGCCTCCGCATCCTCTGGACGCAGCTTGAGGGACACTTGTGCGTCTTCGCCAACGGCAGTGGCGACCTGACGCTGCTGATGCCGCCGCTGGGCGACACCGGCTCGGATCGGGCACTGCGGGCCTGCTTTGAGCTGATGCGTGAGTATAACGCCACAGCCGGCTGTCCGGAGCAGTCTCGCCTGGAATATGCCAGCGCGGCGCTGCTGACGCGGTTTGATTGCTCCCGCTACACCATCACCCCTCAGGGGCAGGATTACCTGTATGACGTCAACCGCATGATCGATTTGGCGGGTGGCGACCTGGCTGCCAAGCGCCAGCTCAAAAACCGCTTCATGCGTCTGTATGACTTTCATGTGGAGACCTATGATCCTGCCCATCATCTCGAACCCTGTCTTCAGTTGCTCGATGAATGGAAGCAGCAGCACGATGCGCACGACAGCGCCCCCGGCTCGACCTGTGCGATTAAGCGGATGAAGGAGGCCATCGCCTGTCGGACGGCGCTGCTTAATGCAGCCGCACTTGGCTACACCGGGCTGGTGGTATATGTTCGCGAAAAATCGGACACATTGGCTGGTGCTTCTCCGCGATGGAACGGATTTTCCCTGCGCGGGTTCACCTTCGGGGAATTGTTGGGCACGGATCAGGCGAGCATCGTCATCGAAAAAACGGACCTGCAGGTGCGCGGCCTGGCGCAGTTTATTTACAGCGAGTTTTGTGCCCGCGCGTTCGCGCATCGCCCCCTGATCAATGCCGGGGATGACTGGGGGCTGGAATCTCTGGCCTGGACCAAGCAGTCGTATCGCCCCATCAAACTTCTTCCCAAGTACATCCTCCACCCGATCCCCAAGGTCATGGTGCACATTCAGCAGAAAAAAGTTACGCCTTCTGCGCCCTCGCCCCCCCTGCTGCGTCGTGCGACCCGGGAGGATTTGCCACGCTTGGTGCGCCTGGAAGCATCCTGCTTTGCCGCCTATTCGTTGAAGAAACGCCAGCTTCATCATCTGCTGAGCACGCCAACCGCCATCTGCCTGGTGATTGAGGGGGAAAGCCGGATTCTCGCCGAAGGCATCGCCCTGATCCGCCACCACAAGCGCGGGATCTCGGGCAGGATTTACAGCCTGGCGGTTGATCCTTCGGCACGTGGACGCGGGCTGGGACAATCCATCCTCGTTGGCCTGCTGGCACAGCTTGCGGAACGGGGCGCTTGTCGGGTGTATCTGGAAGTAGAACAGGACAACGCCCCTGCGATTCGGCTTTATGAGCGGCTGGGCTTCCGAAATATCGGCCGGCTGCCGCGGTATTACGGCCCACAGCGTGACGGTATCCACATGATGTATCAGCAGCCTCAGCCGGTTTTGGGAACGGCGTAACCCGACCTTTGCTTCGTTCCGGACGTACAATCGGATAGGATAACCCGACTGTACTCAAAGGATTGCGATGTCTTTTGCCTCAATACCCGAAATCATCGAAGATCTGCGCGCCGGAAAAATGATCGTCCTGGTGGACGATGAAGACCGCGAAAATGAAGGCGATATCGTTATTGCGGCTGAGAAAATCACGCCAGAGATCATGAATTTCATTGTCAAGGAAGCCCGCGGCGTGGTCTGCCTGGCAC
>CAZSJB010000300.1:0-792 GCA_964606625.1 uncultured Tepidisphaeraceae bacterium
GGGCGCTGGAAGCGACCTTGGCGCGCACCATCGCCGAAAGCGGCGTGGATAAGGCTGTCATACTCGCGTTTGATGGCGTACACGATGAAGGCGGGCGATTTGATGAATCACGCACGCATCTGTATGTCACCAACGATTACGTCATCGAACTGGCGAATCGGCATGACAGCATGCTGTTTGGCGCGTCGGTGCATCCGTATCGCAAGGATGCGGTTGCGGAAGTGGAGCGGTGCGTGGCAGCCGGGGCGGTTTTGATGAAATGGTTGCCGCCGACACAGGGAATGGATCCGTCCAATTCGCGCTGTATTCCGTTTTATGAGGCGCTGGCCCATTACGGCTTACCGTTGTTGTGTCATACCGGAGGTGAGGCATCCCTGCCGCGGGTGGATGATCGGCTGGCCGATCCGAAACTGCTGGAGCCGGCTTTGAAGCGGGGGGTGACGGTCATCATGGCCCATTGCGGGACCCAATCGATGCCGTGGCAGCCGGACTACCTGTCCGATTTCATCCGGCTGGCCCAGGAATATGAGCATTGCTACGGCGACACCGCCGCTCTGAACCTGCCGTCGCGATGGTACAGCCTCCAGGCTGCGTTGACGCATCCGGTGATTTGTCAGAAAGTGATCCACGGCAGCGATTGGCCGATTCTCTCCCTCCCGCCCGTCCGCCAGACCGGCAGCCAGTTCTGGCACCTGCTGAGCGAACCGAACTGGATGCGCCGCGACGTCCAGATCAAGCGCTTCCTTGGATTTGACCAGGCCTACTGGCTCCGCGGTACTCAAATCCTCCGCC
>CAZSJB010000300.1:802-4596 GCA_964606625.1 uncultured Tepidisphaeraceae bacterium
GGCGGTTCATATCCGCATTCCATCGCCAACGCAGTGGTCGCATGGGTGAAGCCGAGCGCATCAGGTAATGGATGACAGAGGCAGCAGTCGACCTCTGATTGAACGCACAATTTCCCCTGCATCGCATGCTCGATTCTTCGTGGTTCTTGACTTGAAAAGGCATGGCCATAGCATCGAGGGCCCGAAAAATGGATCTGTAAACCCTCAGGAGAGACCATGGCCAAGAAAACTGTTGCCGACGTGGATGTAGCCGGAAAACGCGTGCTGATGCGGGTGGATTTCAACGTGCCGGTCGAAAATGGCAAGATTACTGACGACCGCCGTATCACCCAGGCGCTGCCGACCATCAAAAGCGTGATCGATCGCGGCGGCCGGCTGATCCTGATGTCTCACCTGGGGCGGCCCAAGAGCGGTCCCGAAGCCAAGTTCTCCCTCAAGCCGTGCGCGGAGCACTTGGGCAAACTGCTTGGCAAACCTGTGGCCTTCGCTAATGACTGCATCGGTCCGGAAGTGAAAAAACAAGCCGATGAGCTCAAGGATGGCGAGGTGCTTCTGCTGGAAAACCTCCGCTTCCATAGCGAAGAAACCAAGAACGATCCGGTTTTTGCGTCCCAGCTTGCCGCGCTGGGTGACATCTATGTCAACGACGCCTTCGGGACGGCTCATCGCGAGCATGCCAGCACCTTCGGCGCGCCGCAGGCCATGCAGGGTAAGCCTCGCGTTATCGGTTTCCTCATCCAGAAAGAGCTGAAGTTCCTGGGTGATGCTATCAGCAATCCCCAGCGGCCGTTCGTTGCCATCCTCGGTGGTGCCAAGGTGTCGGACAAGATCAACGTCATCGAGGCCCTGCTCAGCAAGGCCGATACGCTGCTGATCGGCGGGGCGATGGCCTACACCTTCTTCCTCGCCCAGGGCAAGGAAGTCGGCAACAGCCTTGTCGAGCGCGACAAGGTGGACCTGGCCAAGTCGCTGCTCGAAAAGGCTGGCGGCAAGATCAAGCTGCCGGTCGATAACGTCATCAGCGACCAGATGACCGACGATGCCCAGACCCAGGTCGTCGAAGGCGACATCCCCGACGGCATGGAAGGCTTCGATATCGGCCCCAAGACCCGCGAAGCCTACATTGCCGAGATTGCCAAGGCCAAAACAGTCATCTGGAACGGTCCGATGGGCGTGTTCGAGAAAAAGCCCTTCGCTGAAGGCACGCGGGCTGTCGCCCAAGCGGTCGCCGATGCGACCCAGCAGAGCGGCGCCACCACCGTCATCGGCGGCGGCGACTCAGCGGCTGCCATCGAGCAGATGGGCCTCAGTGACAAGGTCAGCCACGTCAGCACCGGCGGCGGTGCGTCGTTGGAGTTCCTCGAAAAGGGCCACTTCTCGACGCTGGATATCCTGGATTGAGTTGTTGGATGAAAAGGTGACAAGGGGAGTGGGTGACAGGTGATGTCACCCACTTACTCGCTCACCTTGTCACTACGTCACCACCGCAAAGCTATGCCGAACAACCCCTTCAACTCGACCGCGCCACAGATCGTTCCGTCGATCCTCTCCGCTGACTTTGCGAAGCTTGGTGCGGAGATTGACGAGGTGCTGGCTGGCGGAGCCGATTTCCTGCACCTGGACGTGATGGATGGCCATTTCGTGCCCAACATCTCGTTCGGGCCCCCGATCATCGAATCGGTGCGCAAGGCGACTGATGCCTACCTCGATGCCCACCTGATGATCACCGAGCCGCTGCGCTATGCGCCGGTCATGGTGAAGGCAGGGGCGCAGAACATCACCTTTCACGTGGAAGTTGTGGATGACCCAGCCGCCACCGCCCGCGAGATCAAAAAGCTCGGCTGCCATGTCGGGATCACCCTCAACCCCGCCACGCCGGTAGAGTCCATCTATCCAGCGCTGGAAGTTGTGGACATGGTGCTGGTGATGAGCGTCGTGCCCGGGTTCAGCGGGCAGTCGTTCATGCCTGAGGTGCTGCCCAAGTGCGAAGCCGTGAAAAAGCGCCTGGGTACGCATCAGCGGCTTCAGATTGACGGGGGGATCGGTCCGGACACCATCCGCCGCGCCCGTGACGCCGGTGTAGACTGGTTTGTTGCTGCCAGTGCTGTCTTTAGCGCCAAGGACAGGGCCGCTGCGATCGCCGCCCTGCGAGATGCCCTTGCGACATGATGCGGCGAGCGGTCTTTATCCAAACCTGTGATGGACTGGTTAGTTGACCTGTTTCGAGTGGATTCGGTTGCGCACGCCGTGCTGCTGCTCGGACTGGTCGCGGCGACGGGCCTGGCCATCGGAAGCATCCGCATTCGGGGGATTAACCTGGGCATTGCGGGCGTACTGTTCAGCGGGCTGATCTTCGGCCATCTGTACGGGCGGTACGGCATAATCGGGGAGAACATTGAAGGGGGGCTGAACGCCCATGTGCTCCACTTTGCAATGGAGTTCGGGCTGATCCTCTTTGTCTATACGATTGGCGTGCAGGTAGGGCCTGGGTTTCTGGCGTCGCTGCGGAAGCAGGGCTTGCCGCTGAATCTCATGGCTGGGTCGGTCGTGTTGCTGGGGGCGCTGATTACGGCGGGGATTCATTATGTCGGCAAGGTGGACACCCCCGCAGCGGTCGGGCTGTTCAGCGGGGCGACCACCAACACGCCCAGCCTGGGGGCGGCGCAACAGGCACTCAAGGACAAGCTTGCCCATGACACGGCGGTCACACCCGATCAGGCTGAGGCATTAATCAGCCAGCCGGGGCTGGGATATGCCGTGGCGTATCCGTTCGGGATCATCGGAATCATCCTGGCGATGCTGCTCATCCGCAGGCTGTTTCGCATCGACACAGCCGCGGAAGTCCAGGCTTTTGCGGCGCTCAATGACGACCGAAACAAAAGCCTGAAGGTCATGAACATCGAGGTTCGCAATCCCAACCTGTTCGGCAAGGCGATCAATGAAATTCCCGCTCTGTCAGAACTGGGCGTGGTGATCTCGCGTGTTTACAAAAAAGGCGAATCGTTCATTGCCCACGGCCGCACGGTCCTGGAGGAAGGAGATGTGCTGCTGACGGTGGGCGAGGAAAAGCGTCTGCGGGAGCTGCGCGACGTGGTGGGGGTGGAAAGCACCGTCGACGTGCGCAGCCTGCCCAGCCGGATCACGGCGCGGCGCGTTGTGGTGACCCGCAGCGGCGTGCTGGGCAAGACGATTGCCGAGCTGCGCCTCGCCGACCGGTTCGGTGTGATGGTGACACGTCTGGCGCGTGCGGAGATCGAAATCCCGCCGGTTCGCACGCGGCTACAGTTTGGTGACACCGCCGTGGTCGTCGGTGAAGAACAGGGGATTCACGCAGCTGCGGCGGTACTGGGCAACGAAGTACGAAAGCTCAATCATCCGCAGATCATTCCGATCTTCGTTGGGATTGTGCTGGGGGTGATCCTGGGAAGCTGGCCGATCAGCCTCCCGGGATTGGCCGTTCCGGTGAAACTGGGGCTGGCGGGCGGGCCGCTGATCGTGGCGATCGTTCTCAGCCGCCTGGGGCATATCGGGCCACTGGTCTGGCATATGCCGATCGGCGCCAACCTGGCGTTGCGCGAGATCGGGATCGTGCTGTTCCTGGCATGCGTGGGCTTGCGGTCAGGGGAGCAGTTTCTGAGCACGCTGCTGGAGGGTGAGGGGCTGTACTGGGTGCTGATGGGGGCGCTGATCACGTTCGTGCCGATCATGCTGGTCGGTCTGGTGGGGCGAGCGGTGTACAAGCTGAACTACCTGACGTTGTGCGGTCTGCTGGCGGGCAGCATGACCGATCCACC
>CAZSJB010000301.1:0-4592 GCA_964606625.1 uncultured Tepidisphaeraceae bacterium
AAAAGCCCTGCCGAAGGGCAGGGCTTGCAATTGCTTACGGTATTACAGACGCGAACGATCAGCCCTACCCGAGATTGTCGGGGCGAATAATAATCTGGCTGATAATGGCGATCGTCGGCTGCATAGGTCGGATCATCATACGCGGGGAAGATACAGAGTCAAGCCTGCACCTCCCCCGCCTGTCCCCACAGCCGTAGGGCAACCTGGGCGAATAATCCAGCATACGCACGCCCCATCCTCTCTGTCGGCTGCTGGCATTCAGACTACAGCCAGACGCATCACACCTCCCTTTCCTCTCATCATCGCAGTGCTCGCCTTCCGCTCTGAATCCCAAATCAATTCTCATCCCCGCCACGTCCAATAACCGATAGATCCCATACGGGAGATCTTGCCCATGCTGGACAAAGACCGACAGTTCGAATCCGCCCCCACCGATGCCGAGGCAACGGTCCATCTCCCGTGGGACATCATCCAGCCGCCGGAGGCAGAGGGCGTGAACGCCGCATCGGCAGATGCTCTGTCCCAGGAAGTTGACAGTACTGGCAGCCCGGAACTCGCGGCAGAAACCTCGGATCCGCAACCTCCAACATTGGAGTCCCCTGTTGTCGAGGCGGCTGAGGAACCAGCCCTTCAGGCAGCAATTGCACCTGAGCACCAGGATCCAGACCCTGAGCTTTCCGCTCTGGATGCCCAGGATTCCGCTCCGCAACCTGAGGTCACTCCTCCTACGGAGACCTCCGACCCGGAACCTGACACCGCCTTGCTCGTAGAACTCGAGGCACAGGCTCCGGACGAAGCAGAAGCAGCAGATGCAGCTCCTCAGCCTACCAATTCGGACCTCCCGGCTGATGTCCAAGCTGAACCGGCGACCTCAAACCTCGACGCAGCCTCCCCCGATACCCCTCCGCAGGCCAATCCAAAGGGGTTGGTCCGTATCTCGTTGCCTGTCCTGTCCGACGACGCAATCGAACCACAGGATCAACCCCTACCGTGGAGCGTCGCGCCGGCCGCGGATATCGTCGATACTCCCATCGATCCGTCCCCCGCCGATCCCCAGCCACCGGCTCTGGCGTATGCACCGGCATTCCTTGCAGTCGATGACGAAGGCCTGCCGATTCCCGACGAGGTGGTCGATCAGCTCGACGTCGAAATCCCGTCTCTTCCTCCCGAACCGCTCGAACCGGAAGATCTGACAACCTCCAGCGAGCCGATTACGCCTGCGGGAAGCGGCTTGTGGACTATCCCGCTGATGTGCGTTGGCATCGCGATCATCGCCTGCTGCCTGCTGATCCCCCAAGCCGACAAAAACCGTCGCCTTGCCTGGGAGCGCGAAGGGCTGCGTCGCAACCTCGAACAGCTCCAGCAGCAGGTCGAGACCAATGAGAAGTTCCTCGAGGCCCTGGCTACCGACAAGTTCCTCGCCAAACGCCTGGCCCAGCGGCAACTGAATGTCGTGCCCGCCGGCACCACTGTGCTCGAACTGGATGGCATCACCGGGACCAACTCCTCCCCCTTCCAGTTGGTGACCATTCCCCCCCCGCCGCCGCTGCCGGAATACCAGCCTATCGGCGGCCGCTTCGCCGCGATGTGTCGCGATCCGCAGACGCAGCTCTACCTGATGGGCTGCGGGTTGTTTGCCCTCGCCGCAGGCCTGGTCCTCGGCCGCGATCGCGCACCCACGGACTGAAGTTCGCTACTCAACCTGCTCCAACGAACATTTGCGCATACTACCTGGATCGCGTCCGTTGATGCGATTCACACACGCTGGACTGGAATTGATTGTCAAAGAGTCAACGCATCGGCAATGCGTTGCGCGACGTTGCGCGCCGCATCGGGATGACCAAGTCGCCGTGCAGCCTCAGCCATCTGCTGGCGGCGCGGCGTGTCGTAAAGGAGGGATTCAAGCAACGGCTGAAGCTTGGCTGCGTTGCGCTGGGCGTCTTTCTCATCGTCCACAAGCACGGCTGCCCCTGCATCCGCCAGCACCTGGGCATTGGCCCGCTGATGCATGTCCTTGTGGAAAGGATAAGGCATCAGCAGCGACGGAATCCCGATCGCCGTCAGTTCAGCGCAGGAGCTAGCACCCGATCGGCTGATCGCCAGATCCGCCACCGCCCACACATCGGCCATGGCTGGCGTGAAGTCGATCACATTGGCTGAGACGTTTTCCAGTTCACGGTACCCCGCCCGCACCTTCTCTGCATGCTCGCGGCCCGCCAGGTGCAGCACCTGCCACCCCTGGAGCTTCAGCTTCTTCAGCACCGCCAACACCGCCTCGTTCACTGTGGCGGCTCCCTGCGAAGCGCCCGTCACCACCAGCGTATGATGCGTCGGATCCAGCCCCAGGCGCGACATCGCTTCCTCCCGCGGTGGCGGCGTCACCAGCTCCGACCGGATCGGACAGCCGGTCACGTGCAGCTTCTCATGGTACGCGGGCGCAACATGCTCACGCGTCTGCTCAAACTGACAGCAGACCGCGCGCACAAACCGCATGAGGTATTGATTGGCTTTACCAGGAATGACATCCGGATTGAGAATAGCCGTCGGAATGCCTTTCTGTCCCGCCAGTTTAACGGCCACCCCGGCAGCATATCCCCCCAGCCCCAGCACTCTCGCCGGCTGGCGTTCTTTGATGATCTGTCCGACCAGGTCCTTGGTCTGGCGCCACCCTTCCCAGAATCGCAGCAGCCCACCAATGCTTCGCACCGGGGGGACGATCGGCTGGGGGATGAACTCGAATCCCGTCGGCTCGAGAATGATGCGGTCAATCTCGCGCTTCGTGCAGAGAAACAGCGGCTTGACATCGGGACGAATGTCCCGCAGCGCCTGCGCAACAGCCAGCCCCGGATACAGGTGGCCGCCCGTACCGCCGCCGGCAAAGAGAATGGTGGGTCCGTCCGACATCAATTCAAAGGTCCGCTTCAGCGGACCGGTTCCTTTCCTCTGTTACACAGCCGGCGCTGCCTGAGGTCCACTGCCGGTCACAGGCCGGTTCAGGCGATGCCGCTTCGGCGGCTCGAGGGGCAATTCCCATTGCTCAGCCGGCTGACGATGCCGCGCCACGCTGTACAGCAATCCCAAGGCGCAACAGGTGATGATCAATCCTGATCCACCGGCACTCACCAGCGGCAGCGCCAATCCCTTGGTCGGCACGCTTACCGTCGCTACCGCGATATTGATCGCAGCCTGCAGGCCCGTCATCGCGGCGACGCCAAATGCCAGTAACCGGCCAAATGAATCCCGCTTCTGCCGCACAATCCGCCACGCCACAAACATGATCCCCAGGTAAAGCAGGATCGTCAGCAGCGCGCCAAACAATCCCAGCTCTTCGCAGATCACCGCGAAGATGAAGTCGGTGGTGTCTTCCGGCAGGTAACCCAGCTTCTGAATCCCGTTCCCCAGGCCGCGGCCGGCAATCCCGCCCGAGCTGAAACTCAGCAGGCTTTGGATCATGTGATATCCATCCGTCTGCGGATTGGACCACGGATCCAAAAACGCCGTCATCCGCCGCCAGCGATAGGGCTCACTGGCCACGAACCAGAAGGCCCCCGCCAGCGCCGGCGGAAGCGTCACGCCAAGATGCCACAGCTTCACCCGTCCCGCCAGCAGCATCACCACGCCGCACAGCCCGATCAGGGCAGCCGTGCCGAAATCCTGGATCACCACCAGCAGGCAAACCACACCAATCGGCACCAATGATGGCACATAACCAGTCCAGAATCGCTCCACCTCGACCGGACGTTGCGACAACCACCACGCCAGAAACAGGACCAGCCCCCACTTGGCCAGTTCCGAGGGTTGAACCTGAATCCCCAGCAGGGGCAGCCAGCGGCGGGCTCCGTTCACTTCTATTCCCACCCCGGGAATCAGCACCAGCACGCACGCCAGCATCGCCACGCCCAGCAGCCAGACGATGGGGTTGCGGCACACCGAACGGGTATTCAGCCGGTTGTAATCAAATTGCCCCGTCACAAAGAACGCGATCAACGCAAGTCCTGCGTACAGCAGATGCTTCGATCCACGGCTGGTCCATTCCCAGGTCGGTTCGCCCGTCACGTTCATGGCTGCCGACTGCACCATGAGAATGCCCAGAAACAGCAATCCCATGACACATAGCGCCAGGGTATCCTGCAAACGCAGCCTGTAAATCGACGCATCCATGCCAGTGTTATCGGACGCCTCTCTACAATGCCTTGAAACGCAGTGCCATTCTCCATCTCGAGGATTAGCCCTCACACGCCAACCCCAGCGGCTGACCGCGCGATCCCAATGGGTTCGTTTTGAGCAAAAGTAAAAGGTCAAATCGCGTTTCTGGTCTGAAATCGCCGTTTTGATGGGTTCGTTTGGGTTCGTTCTGCTCGGTCCAGTCCTAAGGAAAGCAGCGATTCTCCCAAAGATAAAAATGAAAAAACGGCCCAAATCCGGAAACACCTTGGAGCAAACAAATGACACAAATCTCCCCTGGCAAGAAAGGTATCGGCCAGCTGCGAACGCAATCGGGGCGAGGAATGCACAATGCTAACTATACCCTAATAAATAAGAAAAGACAAACTCTCTCAGCCAAATCTTTTGATCCGCCCCACCCCTTGAAC
>CAZSJB010000302.1:0-4586 GCA_964606625.1 uncultured Tepidisphaeraceae bacterium
CGGAGGCTCCGGCGCACCTGGCTGAAGGAGGCCACCTTTTCCTTGAAATCGCCTATGATCAGGGGGAGAAGGCGCTGGAACTGGCCAAAACTATTCCCGGTCTGGCAGACGCAAAGATCCTCAAGGACTACGGTGGCCGTGACCGTGTGCTGTCTGCGCACAAGGCCTGAGCAATGTGTAACCCGGGTTACTGATCCCGCTGCCTGAACTGGACGTAACGTTTGATAGCATGGGCGTTTGGCCTGTGCAGAGCATGAATAACCGCACAGGCGAGGCGCCTGTGTTACTTTATTGATATCGATGAAACTTGAAATCTTGGGAAATAGGGCGGACCAGCCGTGGTACGCCGACGGGCTGGAGTTTACCTGCACCAAGTGTGGCAACTGCTGCACGGGCGGGCCCGGATATGTATGGATCAGTGATGAGGAGATCAATCGGCTGGCCGATTACCTTCAGATGCCGCGCCGCGAAGTGGTGCGCCGCTACTGCCGGCGCATCGGCAGTCGCATCAGCCTGAAGGAGCGAATCCTCGGGCCTCAGCGGCACGACTGCATCTTCCTCAAAGAGATCGAATCGACCCGCTACGATGCCGATGCCGGCCGCGAGATTCACGTGGTCAAACGCATCTGCGAAATCTACGACGTGCGCCCCCTGCAATGTCGCACCTGGCCGTTCTGGCCGGAAAATCTCGACTCCCGCCGCGCCTGGAATGCCGCCGCACGCAAGTGCCCTGGTATGAGCCGCCCCGGACGCCAGTTCACTCGCGAAAAAATCGAAGCCCTCCGCGACGCTGAAGATTGGCCTGAACGACCGCCGTCGTCCGAGTGACGTCTGTTCCTTGTTATTGGTTACATGGCGTTCGCTGGATGACCAAAAAACCGGGGCCCGGTCATAGCCGAGCCCCGGCGAGGAACCAATAACCCGTAACAAGCACTATTCCGTGATTCCCTCCAGCGCCACGTGCAGCTCGACTTCATCTCCGATTGCATTGAGCATGAAGTTCATGCCATAGTCGCTGCGCTTGACGGTGAAGGTGGAGTGCAGGCCGAGTCGTTTTCCGCCACCCTGGTCGTCTACCGGATCGCCGGTCTTGATCTCTACGGTGACGGGTTTGGTCTGGCCGAGCAAGGTCATGTTGCCGGTCACCTTCCAGGTGTTGTCATCGATTTTCTCGACCTCGGTGCTCTTGAAGGTGATGGTGGGGTGGGCATCGGCGGTGAAGAAATCATCGCTGAGCAGATGCTTGTCGCGCTGTTCGTTGGCGGTGTCGATGGATTCAACCTGCACCGTGACTTCGATGCTGCTGTCGGCTGGATTGTCCGCATCTAGGGTGAAAGTGCCGGTGGGTTCATTGAACCTGCCCCAGACCCAGCCAGTGTTCATGTGTTGAATCTTGAACACCACAAACGAGTGCACCGGATCAACCTTATACGTCTGTGCGGGTGCAATCTTTGCTGAGCCCAGCAGCATGGCCAGACCTACCAACCCTGCCCAAAGCGTCTTCTTCATGTTTGGTCTCCTTCCGTAAATTAAACCCGTAGAAGATGCCTTTCCAGCATAGGCAACCTGTGTCATTGCGGCCAGTTCAGAAATAATGCTCCCATGCGCCGACCTCCAGGGGCCGGCTGCCGGTGCTTGTGTTCAGAAGAATCTCTGGGTCGGCGATGATCGTTCCGATGCGAATGCCGATCGGGGGTGGCGAAGGGGCCGTGAAGAGCAGTTCGTAGTCTTCTCCGTCGTTAAGCGCATGGATCAGCGGAGCGATCTTGTCCTGCTGTGTCAGGCGGAAGGCGTCGGTGTGAATAGGGACCGAATCGGCTTCGATGATGGCCCCGACGCCGCTGGCAGTGCAGATGTGGCGCAGATCGCGGGAGAGACCATCGCTGAGATCAATCATGGCGGAAGCGACCGGGCCGATCTGGCGGCCTTCATGGATGCGCGGGGTGAAGGTCATGTGGCGCCCCAGGATCGCTCCGCCCAGCCGGCCGGTGACGTAAATCCCGTCGCCCGGTTTCGCGCCGGCGCGGGTGACCGGCGTGATCCCGTCGCTGCGCCCCAGGATGGTGACGGTCAGGACCAGTTTCCCCTCCCAACTGCCGGTATCGCCCCCAGCGATGACACAGCCGAAAGTTGAGGCAGCTTCGGCCATGCCCTTATAAAGCTGTTGGGCGTAATCCATGCCCTTGCCTTGGGGCAGGGCGACCGCGGCCACAGCGGCTGCCGGCAGGGCCGCCATGGCGGCACAATCGCTCAGGTTTCGGTTCATCACCTTGCGGCCGATCGCCTCGGGGGGATGGACCGTCGCATCGAAATGCACGCCGTCGAGCACTTGGTCAACGCCGACGATCAGGAGGTCATCGGCAGGCCACTTCAGAACTGCAAGATCATCACCTGCCGGGACTTGTAGCAATCCCGAGGCTGTTTGCTGTTGCTTGATCCAGTGGATGAAATCAAATTCGCCCGCCATGGCAAGGACTATAGCACGGCCCAGGGAGGTGTGGGATGCTGCCGGGGGCGTGTTGACAGGGATTGGGGCCGCAGCGCCTCGCTGGATCTGGTACTGCACGGTTTGCCCTAATCGTCGATTTTTTTCAATCCGGTTCCCATCTCGAGCGTAATGTCATTACAATACTGTTCGTATATCCCTCGAACGGCCGATAATAATCGGGTCCGTTCGACGGATGCGGCCGATCCGGCCGCGAAGTGGAGGCAGCGTGCTTTCCGCTCCCGGGTCGGCTGAGAGTCTCTTGCGTTGCGGTGTACGAACGGTGTCTCCTGCGGCGAATGTGGATCTCCCCTTGCCGTAAGCCACACCGCGAAGCCCGGGCAGGACTCAGGTCGAAGGTGAGGTTTGCCTTTTGCCTTGAGTACTTGTTGAACCGGCTTCCCCGCACAAGGAACGACTGCTATGGCTACCGATCCGCGCTTCCTCGCCGATTCCGGCACTGAAGTCTTTACTGGAAATGAACTGCTCGTGAAGGGCGCCCTTGAAGTAGAAGGCGGCGTCCACCTGTTGACCGGATACCCGGGTTCGCCGGTGGCGGGGTTCTTCGACTGCATGGGCAGCCTGTCTGACCTGCTCCAGAGCAAGGGGATTCGAGCCTTCCAGGCCAACAACGAAGCCCTCGCGGCTGCGGCTCTCAATGGCTCGCAGATGGCGGCCTGTCGTGGTCTCATCGCCTTTAAGAGCGTCGGGACGCATGTCGCCTCCGATGCCCTGGCGCTGGGCAACATGGCGGGTGCGCACCCTGAAGGCGGGGCGGTTGTCATCAGTGGCGAAGATCCGTGGTGCGAATCGACCCAGGTCCCAGCCGATTCGCGCTTCCTCTTCGAGCATCTGCGCATGCCCGTGGTCGAACCCGGCACCCCGCAGGAACTGAAAGACTGGATCAATCTCAGCTTCAAGCTCAGCCAGGCGGCTGGGTTGTTCATCGGCTATATCGTCACGGTTGCCCATGCCGATGGCGGTGGGACCGTCGAATGTCGCCCCAACCAGTTTCCCCAGCTCAACACCAACCAGAAGATCGCGCTCGAGACCGAGAAGATCGACCTGGACAAGGTGCTGCTCCCGCCGCGCACCTGGCAGCATGAACTGAAAATCCCCGAGCGCTTCGCAGCCACGATCGTCCGCGCCCGTGAGCTCGGCATCAACCGCATCATCCCCGCCAAGAACAACCAGCAACCGTTCAGCGACGATTCCCGTCCGCCGCTGGGATTCATCGTCACCGGCATGGGGGGGCCGTATCTCGAGCACGTATTGGCCGATCTCGGCCTGTCGGGCGTCTTCCCCATCCTGAAAATGGGCATGAGCTACCCGGTGGATACGCAGCTCGTGGCTGAGTTTTCGCGGCATTGCAAGCGGATGATTGTGGTCGAGGAGCGCCGCAGCTTCCTCGAGAAGAACATCCGCGATGCCATCTTCCACGACCTGCCGCACGAGCAGGCGGCTGACATCGCCGCGCGCCTGTTCGGCAAGCGTTTCCCGAAACTGGATCGGAACGGCGCAGCCGAGGACGAAATGGTCGACGGCATCCCCGAGACGCGCGGCCTGAACGTTTCGGTCCTGGCCCAGAAGCTCATCCCGCTGATCCGCAACACGCAGGAGCTGCCCGAGCACCTGCGCAACGGCCGCCTGACGGCTGAGTGGGATCTGATCAAGGCCGTCAGCAAGCCGAAGCTGAACGTGATCTCGGGCATCGTGCCGCGCACGCCGACGTTCTGCCCCGGATGTCCGCATCGCGATTCGTCGGCTACGCTGTTGGAGCTGCGCGAGAACCTGCGTAATCCGGAGTACATGAAGCGGCATCACAACCGCGGGCCGGTGGACCTGGTCGCGCACGGCGATACCGGCTGCTACACAATGCTGATGTTCGCGCCCACTGAGCAGCTCATGCACAACTACAGCGGCATGGGCCTGGGCGCCGGAACCGGATCGGGCATCGATCCGTTCATTACCAACAAGCAGATTGTCTTCATGGGCGACGGCACGTTCTTCCACTCCGGCCAGATTGCCATCTCCAATGCCATCAAGGCCAACCAGGACATCTGCTTCATCATCCTGGAGAACAAGACCACCGCCATGACCG
>CAZSJB010000303.1:0-1374 GCA_964606625.1 uncultured Tepidisphaeraceae bacterium
TGTTGGCCCGCTGGGAGTTGTCGATCGCCTGGCGGATGCCGCCGATCTCGCTGCGAAGGGTTTCGCTGGCGATCAGCCCCGCCGGTGCGTCCTTACCGCTGTTGATGCGAAGGCCGCTGGACAGGCGCTGCAGGCGCGTGGACAGGTCCGACTGGTTGATGCTCAGGCGATTGCGGGCCTGCAAAGACGAAATATTCGTGTTGATCCGACTCATGGTATCCTCCGTGATACACTTGGAGATTGCCGCAACGGGGTTCCGTCCCCGTCGCAAGTAACCGCTGTTCTGAATAAAACCGACCGGCTGACGGAAGCGCGATGGTTAGCGCACCGATCACGACGACGAAGGCACATCCTGAATCCTTCATCCCAACCGCAAGCCAACTGCTAAACCACGAGCCGGTGCTCCGCCCGGCGCAGAAAATTGGGGAGTGTGTATGCGGGTGTGAAACCTCCTTGTCCGAATACCAGCGGATCGAATCCGTTCGATCCGCGATTCACCTTCTGCGGTGCCTGACCGCATCGCTGAATCCTTCATCCGCACAATCGACGCATCGACCGCGCAAACTTGAACATCCCACCCGGCATTTCCTGCGCGACCGCCATAGTCCGATAGTAATCAAGGATTTACTGCTGCTAATCCACGCGCAATTTCTGCGCAGCAGGCTGACAGGGTCGGATTCGCCCCCCCCCGTACGAAGAGGAAACATGTACTTTGGAAGAAGAACCGGTTGGATTCCTGATGGCCGGAAGGCGTGACTGAAAACCGGCATCAGGCGAGGGAAATTCTCATTCGTTCGCGCCCACCGTCTGCGGATTCCTGTCGCGCTGGAACTGCTGGCGGACGAGACGGGCGTACAGACCGTTGCGCTCCAGCAGCGATTCATGCGTGCCGACCTCGCGGATCTGTCCTTCGCTGAGAACCAGAATCCGATCGGCATTGCGGACGGTGCTGAGGCGATGGGCAATGATGAAGCACGTACGGCCTTCCATCAGGCGTTCCAGTGCCTGCTGAACCAGGGCCTCGGATTCCACGTCCAGGGCGCTGGTGGCTTCGTCCAGGATCAGAATCCGCGGATCCTTCAGGATCGCCCGGGCGATGCTCAGCCGCTGGCGCTGGCCGCCGGAGAGGTTCACCCCCCGCTCACCCAGCAGCGTGTCATATCCATCCCGCAGGCGCATGATGAAGTCATGGCAGTTGGCGGCCTTGGCGGCTTCGATCATCTCCTCTTCGGTCGCATCCGGCCGGCCATAGCGGAGGTTGTCGCGGATCGAGCCGCTGAACAAGAACGCGTCCTGCTGCACGATCCCGATCGCCTGTCGCAGCGAGCGCAGGGCGTAAGCCCGCACATCCACTCCGTCGATGATGATCGCCCC
>CAZSJB010000303.1:1384-4586 GCA_964606625.1 uncultured Tepidisphaeraceae bacterium
ACAGCGTCACCAGGGTCGTCTTGCCGCTGCCCGAAGGTCCGACAATCGCCAGCCGCTCACCCGGGTTCACATGGAAACTGATCCCCTTGAGAATCCACGGATGCTCTTCCGGCGGCTGATCGGAGAGACTGCCGGGCGTATCTTCCATGCCGACGCGCGACTCCTCGCTTTCGTCGTGATACCGGAAATAAACATCCCGGAACTCCACCTCCCCCCGCTGGGGCGGCGTCTGCACTGCGTTGGGCCGATCGGCGATCTTCGGGGTAATATCAAACACCCGGAATACACGCCCGATCGATGCCAGGCTGGACTGGTAAACCGTGTTCAGTTCCGCAAACCGCTTGACCGGGTCATACATCAGCGCCAGATACCCGATGAAGCTCGCCAGCTGCCCCACCGACAGCTCGCCGTGCAGCCCCAGGTAACCGCCGTATCCCAAGGCCACCACGGTCCCCAGGTGGACCAGCCATTCGCTGATGGATCCAACCAGGTGCCCCACCCGTGACTGCATGATGATCCGCGAATAATGCTCCTGTGATTCCTGGGTAAAGCGGTTGCTTTCGCGCTCCTCGGCTGCGTAGGTCTTGGTCAGGGCGATGCCGGAAAACTGCTCCTGGATCGTGCCGCTGATCTGTGCGTAATACTGATGGACCCGCTCGCTGGCCTTGCGAACGCGGGGGTTCATCATGGTGAAAGTCAGACCATACAAAGGCAGGACAATCAGGCAGGCGGCCGTCAGCTTCGGGCTGATCCCCAGCAACAGCATGACTGCCATCCCCAGCTTGATCGCATCCAGGCCGACGGTGATGATCCCGCCGTTGATGATGGCCGTGGCTGACTCCACGTCATGCAGCAGGCGCGCCGTGATGCTGCCGGTGCGTGCCCGGGAGTAGAAATGCAGGCTTAGCCGTTGGAGATGATCAAACAGATCGCGCCGGATCTGCACGACAATCCGATGGGTCAGCGTCGCCCGGGTATGTCCGAGCACATAGCTGATGATCGCCAGCCCCAACCCCGCCCCCAGGCCGATGAGCGCATATCGCGCCAGCAGCCACTGCCGCTTTTCGATCACTTCCGGCGGCGGCGCTTCCCGCGCCTCTTCGGCGGACAAAAACCGCTGAAGCGTCGTGAAGATCCCCCCCGTTTCCCCCTGATCGGGCGCGACCACCTGGTCGAAAACCGTCCCGATCAGCCACGGGAACGCATACTGCAACCCCACCTGCGTGAACCCCGCCAGGATCGTCAGCGCCATCAGCCACTTATAGGCAAAGGCATAGCGCATCAGGCGGATAATGTTCCGCTCACCCGGCCGGTGGCCAACCGATACACGTTCCAGAGGTTCAACAGGAGGAAGTAACGGCAAATCGGCTCCCGACACGCATTAACACAAATCCGAACCTATCCTGTAACCACATCGCTCCACCAATGATGCTATGCATCGTAGGCGATGTGTTGCCGCAATTCTGCCACGCTCGCGCTTCACAGACAATGCTCCGTTCCCACAAGCACTTATGGGACCTTGCGGGCCTGTCGCCTCCTGCGGCGGGCCGTTGCCCGAGGTTAACAGCCCGA
Source organism: uncultured Tepidisphaeraceae bacterium (assembly GCA_964606625.1). Classification (GTDB taxonomy): domain Bacteria; phylum Planctomycetota; class Phycisphaerae; order Tepidisphaerales; family Tepidisphaeraceae; genus CALEKX01. The sequence continues at coordinate 2,957 of CAZSJB010000303.1, forward strand.
CCCTCCACGGGAAGAAGATGCTCAATCACCTTCCAAGGCATACAATAGGTCCGATGGATCCCATTACACCCCCTGAACCCCCGTCAGCCGCCAGCCAGACCCCTGCCGGGCGATCCTGGTATCTGATCCCCCTGCTTGCGGTGCTGCTGGGACTGACAGCCGCCTGGGCTGTACATGAGCGACACGCCCGCCACCAGCTCACCGGACGCATCGACGCCCAGGTTCGCCACACCACCTTTCTGGAAGCCCGGACAGCCGACCTGCTCCGCCTCCTTGCCCAAAGTGACACGCAGGTGATCCGCCTGGCGGGCAATGGCATGGCTGAAAACAACGCAGCGATCGTCATCTGGAACCCCCGCCGTGCAGAAGGATTCGTCTATACCGATCTTCCCGGGTCGTTGCGGCTGGTCGCGGCGTCCAGCACCCAGGCTGGCGATGCGGAGCTGATCCGCTTTAACGGGGCTGTGCGCCCGGCTCCGTTCCATCTGCCCGCCGGAATGGTGGCCCGCGATATCCGCTTCTTCATCGCCGATGCCGACCCGGTTTCCCCCCCTGGGGACGGCCAGGTGCTATTCCTCACCAGTGAAGTGCCTGACACCTTTTAGGGTTCGCATCGGCGTCGTCATGGTTAAGATGGCCGCATGGACGTCATGGAGAAAAAAATGGTCAGAGTCGCAACCAATCAACCGTTCGGCGGCATGTCCCGCGAAATGAGCAAAATGATTGATCAGCTCCAGCGGGGCTATTTTGGCTTTTCGTCAGCCGAAACGTGGCAGCCGCCGGTTAATCTCTACGAGAACAACACCGCCTACCTGGTCTGCGTCGATCTGGCCGGCGTCGAAAAGGATCGCATCGACATCGAGGTCCATCAGCAGCGGCTTACCCTGCGGGGGACGCGGCCGGTGCCGACCTACGATGCCAATCCGCAATCACCCGGACGCAAACTGCGCGTCCATCTCATGGAAATCGACCATGGCGCGTTTATCCGCCAGGTCGAGATCCCCGCAGACGTCCAGGAAGAACGCATTTCGGCGACCTATCGCAATGGAATGCTCTGGATCGAACTGCCCAAGAAGTGAAAAAACGACTATTGGGCGTTGAGACTTGCGAGCCTCGTCCAGGGCTTGCTGTCGCAACAAACAACGCCTGATTCGCAACTGAAATCACCATGGCTGATTCACAGATCATCAATCGCACCGAAGACAGCACCGTCATTCGCGCCGGCAATAACGGCCAGCATATAACCATTCCCAACGTTCTGCCGATTTTGCCGATCCGCAACATCGTTGTCTTTCCGGGCACGGTCATGCCGCTCAACGTCGGGCGCCCCAAGAGCAAGGCCCTGCTGGATGACGTGATGCCCGCCGAAAAACTGATCGGCGTCGTCACCCAGCGGAATCCCGACACGGAAGATCCCGGCATCAATGACCTGTATACCGTCGGTGTCGTCTGCACCATCCTCAAGCTCTTCAAGCTGCCGGATGGCAATCAGTCGATCATCGTTCATGGGCTGGCGCGATTCCGCCTGATCGACATCGAACAGATCGAACCCTTCACCCAGGGTCGCATTGAGATCCTCGAAGAAAAGATCTCCAACACCACCAGCACCGATGCGCTGGTCGCCAGCGTG
>CAZSJB010000304.1:0-4574 GCA_964606625.1 uncultured Tepidisphaeraceae bacterium
TGGCTACCGTGATCAACGCCCTGGCGCTTCAAGAAACCATGGAATCGTTCGGCCAGCCGACGCGAGTCCTGTCCGCCATCAGCGTTCACAGCGTCTGTGAACCATTCATTCGCCGCCGGGCCATTCGCCACTTGGAAAAAGGCCGCGCAATCATCCTGGCTGCCGGTACCGGCAATCCCTATTTCACCACTGATACCTGTGCCGCCCTGCGTGCCACCGAAATCCACGCGGACGTACTGCTGAAGGCCACCAAGGTCGACGGCGTCTACTCGGCTGATCCCAAGAAAGACCCCTCAGCCAAGCTGTATCACGAGATCACCTACGACCAGGTCCTGCGCGACGGCTTGAAGGTGATGGACAAGACCGCCATCACGCTCAGCCAAGAGCGCGGGCTCCCGCTGATCGTCTTCAACCTCAAGACGCCGGGCAACATCGCCCGGGTGGTCAAAGGGGAAAACATCGGCACGCGAATCGTCCCGGGCCGGTGACTCCGATCCATAACCGGCACAGGATTGGCTGAGATAAGTCCTTGTTCTCGACCGTTCCCGCGCTGAACCAAAGATCACCGCGTGTGATGATCAATGCCTTCCGCCACTTCTGCCGATAATAATGGCAGGATTGTGGCTGCCATGTTCTGGATCACACTCATTTTTATGGTGATTGCTGCCTGGGCGATTTTGTCGCTTGTTGCGGTTGACCATGCAGATCGCGTGAATCGCCTGCAAAATCGGCTTCGCGAGGAAGCCGAGCAGGCCTCCCAAGGAGAGAGTGCCCAGGCGATTCCCGTGGTTGGCGGTCCGTCCGGCGCAACCCTCACCTCCCCAGAACAATAATTGACACGGTTTTGCGCCTCCACCTATACTCAGCATATCGGACTCGACTGTCGCATTTCACGTCCGCGAGAGGTGGCATCATGGAGACGCAATCCCCCCGGCCCAGCCGTTCGATGCTGTGGACATATATTCTGATTGGACTTGTCGCGCTGGCAGTCGTGGGACTGGGCATCTGGCTGGGGGTGAGGCGCGATCAATGGTCGCTGCTGGCCGCTGGAACGGTGGGCCTGCTGGTCACGCTGGCTGTGGGACCGCTGGCGGTCATGCTCCAGTCCAGCCGCCGCGAACAGGGCACTGTCCTGGATAAAATCCATGACACCCTGGATGACCGTCTCCAGCAGATGTCCATCCTGCTGAATCTCATCAGTGAACAGCAACTGCTCAGCGATCGCGCCAAAGCGGTCGCCTTCCGCGAAAAAGATCGCGACGCGCTTCGCCGCGCCATTACCGAGGAAATCGCTCGTTGCGACTGGGAAGCCGCCGAGTCGCTGGTCCGCGATATCGAGAGCAACTTCGGGTATCGCCAGGAAGCCGAACGCTTCCGCGAAGAGATCGCCCGATGCCGGGCCGAGGCGGAGCGCAAGTCCATCATGGAAGCCATGACGGTCATCGACCGCTACACCCGCGCCGAGCAGTGGGCAGAGGCCATGCGCGAAGCCCAGGTGCTCCAGCAGCGCTTCCCCAACAGTGTTGAAGTTCAGAACCTCCCGCAGGAAATCGAAAACCGCCGCGAGCAGCATAAGCAGCGGCTGATCACGTCGTGGCATGACGCCGTGGCGCGCAAGGATGTCGATGGCAGCATCGAAATCCTCAAGCAGCTCGACCTGTATCTCACGCCCCAGGAAGCCGAGTCGATGCAGGAGACGGCACGCACCGTCTTCAAGGAAAAACTCAATCTCCTGCGTCTCCAGTTCGCTGCCGCTGTCCAGGAACACAACTGGGGCGAAGCCGTCGACCTGGGCGATCAGATCATGCGCGATTTCCCTAATACGCGCATCGCTCAGGAAGTCCGCGAAAAAATGGATGCCCTGCGCCAGCGCGCCGCTGAACCCGAGCCAGCCACCAAGACGTGACCCGCGGGTGCGCAAGTGGCGAATCGGGAGATGGCATGAACCGACCTCCCCCATCGCACGATCAAACCCGTCCTGCGCACCGCGTTACTTCAATGCCACTCCCATCCTCGTACAGGCCACAGGTTCTGATCGTGGGCGGTGGCCCGGCAGGATCGATGGCAGGATTACTCCTGTCACGCCGCGGTTGGGACGTCACAATCATTGAACAGCATCCACTTCCCCGGGATAAAGTTTGTGGCGAATGCCTCAGCGCAACTGGCATTGAGGTCTTGCAGCGTGCCGGCCTGCTGGAGGACTTGTATCGCATGGGAGCAGTGCGGCTGGGACATGCCCTGCTGCATCCCGTGAGCGGTCAGGCCACGGTGATGCCGCTGCCGCGTCCCTGCCTGGGCATCTCGCGCTCGGCAATGGATAACCAGTTGCTTCAGGCAGCCTGCAACGCCGGAGCCCTGCTTCATCAGCCGGCGCGGTGCGAACGACTCTTCCCAGATCGCCGCGCCTGTCGGATCCGCCACCTTACGACCAACCAGATTCAAACCGTCTCAGCCGACCTGCTGCTACTGGCTGATGGCAAAGCTGCTTTGCTCGATCCACGTCCGGCCCCAACCTGCGATCTGGGCGTCAAAGCGCATTTCGTAAACGTGAAGGGGCCGCGGGATGCTGTGGAACTGTTTTCACTCGGGGGCCATTACGCCGGTTTGAACCCGATAGAAAATGGACGATGGAACCTGGCTTTAAGTGTCCCAGCCGATCGCGTGCGACAGTTCCGGGGTGATTTTGAGCGGCTGCTGACATCTATCTGCCGCGATAACCCTGCCCTGGCCTATCGATTGGGCAATGCCCAGCGGGTAAGTGCGTGGATGGCTGCTCCACTGCCGCGCTTTGGGATTGCCTCAGAGCGCTCCCCGGAGTGGGTGATTCCAATCGGCAATGCCGCCGCTGCCATCGAGCCGATCGGCGGCGAAGGGATGGGCTTGGCGCTGCGCAGTGCGGAGATCGCCGTCGAGGCAATCTGCCGCGCCTGGGATTCAGGCAGAGTGATGCGCTTTGCGGAGATCGCGGAGGATTTCGATCGGCTTTGGCGGACGCGCAGTCTGGCGTGTCGACTATCCGCCATCGCGATGTCCCACCCTGCAGTGTCCGACCCCGCCCTTGCGCTTCTGGATGCCAATCAGCCCCTGCAACAGGCGATGCTTCGATTCATCGGCAAATGATCGTTACCCGGCTAGGCATCAGGCGCTGACGCGGCCGCGATGCCGGCGCAGGAGAACGCCTCCAGGAAAATGCTGACGCGGTGGTGAAGCGGCATCCTCGATCATCGTCCGCAAACGTCTCACCACGGGCGGCTCAATCAGCTCAGCCGGAACTCCACGATCCACCAGCCATTGTCGAAGGGCATGATCGACTACCAGCGACGGCCACCCCGTAAGCTCGGCTGACGCGATCGAATCACCCCACCGCGGGGCTGTGGCGCGTACCCATTTTCGCAAAGATTGCACCGCTGACGCCAGCTCAATCAAACGATCGCGCAAGTCAGGATGACGCGACAAAAGCACACGAACGCGATTGCGCTGATAGACAGCCGACTGGTTGCTCGCATCCTCTCGCCAGGGCTGACCGATCTCGCTCAGCCAGTTGCGCAATCGTGCCCCACGCACTCCCAATAAAGGACGCCCGATCACCAGTTGGCCAACCGGAGTAAATGGTTCCATCCCTCCCAGTCCCATCCAGCCGGATCCACGAATCAGCCGCTGAAAGACTGTTTCCGCCTGGTCATCCGCATGATGCGCCAGCAACACTCCCTTGAGACGGTGCGCCTCGACAACCTCAGCAAAAAACCGCAAGCGACACATGCGGAATCTGGCTGACGGATTGGCGGGTGGATTGACGAGGCGCGGTTCAACCTCGGAACGGCGGCTGACCACACAGGCAAGATCCAGGCGCCTGGCCAGGTCGGATACGAACGCGGCATCGGCGGTGCTCTGGGCTGCGCGGGTTTCATGGTCCAGGTGCGCAACAATCAGTCGCAGATCTGACCGGCTATGCAACAGCCGAAGCAAGGCAACACTGTCGGCACCACCGCTGACGCCAACTGCCCATTCTCCTGCGGGCACGCACTCGATTGCCTGCTTCAACTCGTCCACGTCCATGCGTTGATTCTATCGGTCTGTCCACTCGCCCGCATGGGGATGGATCCAACGCCTCAGCCAGCCAATTCCAGCCTGAATGCAGAGATGAGCTTTTTCTGCTTCCGTACGGCGATCCGCCACGAGTCCACCTTGCCGGCTGCCGTCAAATCCAGTACCGTGAAGTTGCCTGTTTAAGCAGGCAAATGCGGCTGAATTGACGACTTATCGACGGAGCACTGGATGATTGCTGTCGTACGGCGGGTGCGGGATAAATTGCTGCATACATGGATGGGAGCGCTGCTGATCGTGGTGCTGCTGAGCGGCTGCGTCAGCCGCCCCACCCTCCTGCCACCGGAACAGCGTCTGGTTATCGACCGGTCGGTGGTGGAATATCCGGCTGGTTTTGACCTTGAGTTGTTTGCAGTCAATCTCACCGCTCCAAGCGCCATTGCGATCGATGAACACAACAATCTCCTGAACGCACAGGGTGGGGTGGGCGACAGCGAAATCTCCATCTACCGATTCAGCCCCGACGGACC
>CAZSJB010000305.1:0-1947 GCA_964606625.1 uncultured Tepidisphaeraceae bacterium
AAATCGTCTGTGTGTTGTCCAATCATCCGGATCTTGAGCCGCTGGCACGCGATGCAGGATTGAAGTTCATGTGGCACAGCGCCGAGGATCTGTCTGCCCATTTCAACTGGTTGCATGGGGTCCTGCAGCGTGAGCAGATCGATCTGGTGGTCCTGGCGCGCTATATGCGCATTTTGCCGCCGGAAATCGTGCAGGCGTTCGAGAATCGGATCATCAACATCCACCCTTCGCTGCTGCCGTACTTCCCGGGGGCGGCGCCGTATCGACAGGCGTATGAAAGTGGTGTGCGGGTGCATGGCTGCACAGCACATTTCGTGACCGAGCAGCTTGATCAGGGACCAGTCATTCTTCAGGACGTTTTTCACATCAACGTTGGAGAGGACACCCTGGAGGACATCAAGGAGAAGGGGCTATCACTGGAAGGACAGGTCCTGTCGCGGGCAGTGCAGCTTTTTCTTGATGAGGAACTGGTTGTGGTCGATGGCAAGGTGATCTTCAAGCCAGGCATCAGCCGGTTTGTTACCGCGCACCTCGATACCGACACACCGTCGCAACAGTCTCCATCGGCATGACAGGACGATCCGACATTCGTGTTGCCCCGGGGTATCAGTGGCTGCTGCGCGAAGTCGGCCTCGACGGCGATGCTGTTTTTGAAGATTCACGCGTCATCTGCTGGCGAGATATCCGCGAGCGCCAGAATTGTACGCTGGATGAGACACTTCCCGACGGACGCCAGGTGCGGCTGCACATCAAGCGATTCAAAGTACCCGGTGACACAGCCGCTGAAGACGAAGCAGCGGGTATCTGCCTGTTGATGGAACATGGGATCCAGACGGTTCCACTTGTAGCGTGGGGACGCAGCGCTGCTGGCAGGGGATTTGTCATTACCGAAGATCTCACTGGTTACCAGGATGCTGAACAGGCAGTTCGCAGGGGGATGCCCCTGGAACCATTGATCGAGCCGATCGCCGCGCTGGCAGCACGGCTGCACGGCAGCGGATTGCATCATCGGGACCTGTATCTTTGCCATTTCTTTGTGCGACAGGAAGCCGAGCAGATTGATTTGCGGCTGATCGACGCAGCTCGGGTTCGTCAACTACCGCGGTGGTTTCGGCAGCGCTGGATCGTCAAGGATCTGGCCCAATTGGTTTACAGCCTCTGTCAGGTTGGCGCAACGCCTGACCAGATCGATCGGCTTTTCGCAGCCTATGCAGGTGGCGACGATCCCAATCGTGTACGGAGGCTGCGGCGACAGGTGGAGCGCAAAGCCCGGTGGATTGCTCGGCATGACGCCCGATTGCAGAAACGTCAGCCCGAGCGGAATGTATCACTCCGGTCATGAATAAAGGCGAGGAGATTTGGAACACTCTGAGATATTGAAGGTATACCGCCGGCTGAGGTCTACCCGGTCGCCTCGAATTGAAACGCCTTCCTGTCTTAGCAAATTTGCCTTTTTGGGCAGACCGCCTGCATACCCGGTCAATGCACCCGTGCTGCCGACCACACGATGACAGGGGACTTCGGGGGCATAGGGGTTGCGATTGAGGGCATATCCAACTGCCCGGGCACTACGACATCCCAGTGCGCGGGCTATATCGCCATAAGTACTTACGTGACCTGGAGGAATTTGGGCACACAGGGCCCAGACCTTCTGGGTAAAGGTCATCTGGGGTGTGACGCGTCCTGCCTTGATTGTTTGTTCAAGCGACATAGCCTTTCTCCTCTGGGCTGATGCATCATTGTAGGCCGTTAGGAGGCGTCAAGGACGAGTTCTCAAAAGAAAAAAAATCATAAATCTGCTTGTGCGGCTGCATTGGCCAATTTAGAATGGAGACATCAGACCTGTAGGGAGGAATTCCAGCAGAGCAGAATAATAACACGATAATAAAAGCGCTTACGAGCGCACGGACCTGAGAGTGGAAGTTTCCCCCGTCGTAGCCCCCCCCC
>CAZSJB010000305.1:1957-4551 GCA_964606625.1 uncultured Tepidisphaeraceae bacterium
ACGACACCTTCCGCTCTCTTTTTTTGTACCTGTAGTCTGCTGATCGGTATTGTGGCTCAGAAAGATCCTGTCCGGCCAGCAGACGCCCAATCCATTGCTCATTCGTCAGCAGTTACGGGTGGGCAGGTGCACATCAGGTTGCGATCACCGTAGGGATTGTCGATCCGCCCAACGTGTGGCCAGAACTTGTAATCCCTCAGCCACGGCGCCGGATAGGCAGCCAACTCACGCGAATAGGGGTGCGGCCATTCACCTGCCAACACAGTGGCAGGATGCGGTGCATTCTTCAGCGGGTTATTTTCGCGATCGAACTCACCGGATTCAATCCGGGCGATCTCTTCGCGAATCTGAATCATCGCCTGGCAGAAACGGTCCAGTTCCTGTCGTGATTCAGATTCGGTCGGTTCGATCATGAGCGTGCCGGGAACGGGGAAGCTCATAGTGGGAGCATGGAACCCGTAGTCCATGAGCCGCTTGGCGATGTCTTCCACCTTCACCCCAGCCGATTTGTCAAAGGGACGGCAGTCGATGATGAACTCATGCGCCACTCGACCGTTGCGGCCGGTGTAGAGGATGTCGTAATGACCTTCGAGTTTCTTGGCCATGTAATTGGCGTTGAGGATGGCCATTTGCGTAGCGCGCGTGAGGCCAGCTGCGCCCATCATCGCGATATACATCCACGAAATGGGCAGGATCGACGGGCTGCCGTAAGGCGCAGCCGCAACCGGCCCGATCCATTGGGGATTGTCCTGCTGGCTGCCCTCGGCTGTTTGCCAGTAGTCCGGAATGAATGGTGCCAGGTGTTCCGCCACACCGATCGGCCCCATCCCCGGCCCGCCACCGCCATGGGGAATGCAGAAGGTCTTGTGCAGGTTCAGATGGCACACGTCAGCACCAATCGCGCCGGGGCTGGTCAGCCCGACCTGGGCATTCATGTTTGCGCCGTCCATATAAACCTGCCCGCCATGTTCATGGACGATCTGACAGATCTCTTTGACCGACTCTTCGAAGACGCCGTGCGTGCTGGGATAAGTGATCATCAGGCACGACAGGTTGGCGGCGTGAGCCTTGGCCTTTTCGCGCAGATCATCGACTTCGATATTGCCGGCTTCGTCGCATTTGACCGGAACAACTTTCATTCCGGCGATGACCGCACTGGCGGGATTGGTTCCGTGAGCGCTGGTAGGGATGAGGCAGATATTGCGATGGGCTTCGCCACGCGACTCGTGCCATGCACGGATGGCCAGCAGGCCTGCGTACTCACCCTGTGAGCCGGCATTCGGCTGAAGCCAGACACGCGCAAACCCAGTAATCTCCGCCAGCCAGCTTTCGAGCTGCTCAAACATTTCGCGATAGCCCTGGGCCTGTTCAGCCGGCGCAAACGGATGGAGGTTGGCGAACTCCGCCCAGGTGATCGGCAGCATCTCGCTGGTGGCGTTCAGCTTCATGGTGCATGAACCAAGTGGAATCATGCTCTGGGCCAGCGAGAGGTCCCGGTTCATCAGCCGGAAGATGTACCGCAGCATCTCAGTTTCGCTGTGGTAACTGTTGAAAACCGGATGCTCGAGATAAGTTGACTTGCGGTTCTCGATCTGGGCCTGGGGCGAGGCCATCCCCGCCTCCGCCAGTTCGTCAACATTCAGCCGGAATGTTGCGCCTCCGGAGAAGCATTCCAGGATCAGTTCGATATCGCGTCGAGTGGTGGTTTCATCCAGGCTGATGCCGATGGTCCCGTCACCAAAGTCGCGAAGGTTGATCTTTTCAGATCGCGCAGCCTCCAGGCAGGCTTTAACCGGCAGGCCATTGGGCTGAACGCGGATGGTGTCGAAAAATGGCTGGCTGTTGACGTGGTGACCGATGCGCTGGAGGCCGGTTGCCAGAGCGACCGCCATCCCGTGGACGCGTCGCGCGATGTGTCGCAGACCGTCCGGGCCGTGATAAACCGCGTACATTCCTGCCATGATTGCCAGCAGTACCTGGGCTGTGCAGATATTGCTGGTCGCTTTTTCACGACGGATATGCTGCTCACGGGTCTGCAGCGCCAGCCGCAGGGCAGGTTTGCCCTGGGCGTCCTTGGAGACACCGACCAGCCGGCCGGGCATCTTGCGGGTCAGTTCCTCGCGTGTTGCCATGAACCCGGCATGCGGGCCGCCGAATCCCATCGGCACCCCAAACCGCTGGGCGCTGCCGACGGCAATGTCGGCACCCCATTCCCCGGGAGGAACGATCAATGTCAATGCCAGCAGATCCGTGGCGCAGACCAGCAGAGCATCGTTGTCGTGAGCGGCCTGGGCAAGCTGGGAATAGTCGACGATACGTCCATCGGTGGTCGGGTACTGCACTAGTACACCGCAGACATCGTCCCAGGTATCGATTGATGATTCGCAATCGACAACCTTCAGGTTGATCCCGATGGAATTGGCACGGGTTTGCACCACCGCGATGGTCTGCGGGTGACAGTGGCGATCGATAAGGAAGGTTGTTTTGCGCTGGCTGGCGTTGGCGTAGCACATCGCCATTGCCTCAGCGGCAGCGGTGGATTCGTCCAGCAGGCTGGCGTTGGCCAGCGGCAGGGCCGTCAGATCGGCGACCAT
>CAZSJB010000306.1:0-4548 GCA_964606625.1 uncultured Tepidisphaeraceae bacterium
CTGCGGGAAGTGATGAGAGTTGAAGCATGAAGCCCTGTAGCCTGTGTCTTGTCTCATTCTCAGGCATCTCTCGACATTTCATACTATTTTGATAGGGTTAGGGGACAGGAGGTTTTTGCGTGCGGTTATCGAAGCGGACCGAATACGGATTACGGGCGGTAGTGCAGTTGGCGCGGCTTTGGCCGCAGACCTATGTGCAATCGCGGGATCTGTCGAAGCAGGAAGACCTGCCCAACAAGTTCCTGGAATCGATTCTGCTGGCGCTGCGGCGCGGCGGATTTCTGGAATCGAAGGTAGGCAGCGGCGGCGGGTATCGGCTGTCGCGTGCGCCGCGGGAGATCCTGGTAGGTGATATCATCCGCCGCCTGGAAGGCCGTTTGACGACCAAAGAGACCACTCCCACGCCGGACGCCTCACCGGGGAAGGTGGCGGTGCGGCTGATCAATCAACGGCTGACACAGGCCACCGACGAGGTGCTGGACAACATGACGCTGGAAGAGTTGGTGGAACACGTCAACCGCGCCACCAGCGATCAACAGGCGATGTATTACATCTGAGGGCGCACAGGGGTTATAGCTTCCCTGCGTTCAGCGCGATGAGGAGCAGCCTCCCGCGCACACGCCAGGATGCACCCACCACGCCCTACTTCTGCCAATCAAAAATCCCGGGAATGGCGCGCTGACGAACTCAGCCACGCGTTCGATCGCCCCGGCGGAAGGATTTGCGGGTGACAGAACCTGTAAAGCAGGCGTAACCTCCAGGCTGTAAGCCATATCGACTTACCCCAGGAAAGGAGACGCCGCCATGCCCGTTGCCAAAGTAATTGAGCTGGTTGCCGATTCAAGCAAAAGCTTCGAGGATGCCATCCACCAGGGGCTCGCAGCCGCCTCGAAAACAATTCGCGGAATCACTGGCCTGGAGGTCAAAAGCATGACCGCCAAGGTCGAGAACAACACCATCACCCACTACAAGGTGACGCTTCATATCGCGTTCCAGGTGGACCAGAGCTGATTGGTGGCGGCTTCGGGTTCATCGGTGCCGCCGCGCTGCGTGGCAGCGCCGACGATCCCGCATGAATGCGACCCCCAGCAGCCCCCAGGCCGCCAGGGAGGGCTCGGGAATGACACTGGCGGACAGGGTAAACATGTACTGTTGGCCAGTGAGCAGGTCGCCCAGTGCAGCACCTTCATCGGTAAACAGGGTCAACGTGGCGCTGTAGTCGCCGGGCTGGTTGCTGCCGAAGAAGGTGATCGTCACATCCAGTTGGTCACCCTTGTTGAGAATGTCCTGCGGCACGAGGTCCAGCGTGAACAGGCTGGCATCCTCACCACTGAGGCTGTAGTCGAGCGTGAGGGCGGTGAGGCTGTCGATGCCGCCATTGTCATCCGGCGTGATGTTGCTGATTCGCAGGATCGTTTCGAGCGTTTCATTCAGGCTACCTTCGCCAAGGTCGATCGTGCTGCCGGGCCCTTCGGAGGTCGCTACAACAGGGCCTACCGCACTGCCTGCAAGCGTGATGGCATGCGTGCCGACATTGGTCTGCACCAGAACCGAATCTGAGTAGTCGCCGCGATCTATCGGCGAAAAGGTGAAGGTAAAATCGCGGCTTGCACTTGAGCCGAGGCCGAAGCTGGTCTCTTCCATCGGACCGGCAAACGGATCCGCATTGACTTCGCTCACCGTGCCTGTCAGCAGGGAACCCGCCCTGCCGGCGTTGTTGACGATCAGCATCTGCATGTCCTGCTGACCGACGCGCGCCAGGAACGCGAGGGTGCCGGTATCGCCCGGCTGGGTCATCAGAATCGGCTCGGTGAGCGTAAACGACTGATAGCGCACATTCGCCTGAGAATAATTGTAGAAGCCGAAGCGCCCCTCCGGGAACGCGCCCTCCTCAAAGACCGCCTGCACATCCGGAGTAAGATCATCGAAGGTGACATCAAAAATGGTCTGCCCAGCCACCCGAACTGTCCACCGGCGATGTCGATACGAATCTGGCTGGCGGTGTAGAGCAGCGTGAAATCGTAAATGACGGGTATGCCGGATGACGGATCCTGCCAGCCGATGCCGTAGTTGGTTCCCAGCGGCGTCACGGTCAATGTGGAACTGCTGGTATGGGTCCACAACTCGTGACTGGTGTCGCTGGACGTGCCCCGGTGGGTGCCTTTGACATGGCTTAGCCGAAACCCCGCCGATGCGCCGGCCTGGTTGGCCTGTTTCCAGTCGAACAGCAGAAAGTCCACGGTGTTCTGGCCGGTCGTGGTCGTTTCATCCAGTGGCGCCTTATAGCCGAACACAAAACCGATGAAGTCGTCGTCACTTGTCCCCTCGACACCAAAACTCCCCTCAATGGTCGTGTTGAAGAATGTGTTGGGGCTGACAAACAACCCCACCCCGCCGTTAACGGTCTGTAGCACGCTGCTGCCGTCGGGGGAGACATTCCAGGTGCTGGAGCTGGGATTCCCCTGCTGAGACCACGTGTTCAGATCCACCGGCGTCTGGGCAAGTAGCGGAACTACGGGCCATCCCCAAACGATCAGCGCAACACATCCCCCCACAGCGCGAGATGAACAAGGCAACATCCTTATCCTCCTTCCATCAGCCGATGCGAAAGATGTGAATCGGCAACAGGGGCTCTCCTTCTCCCCGGACCTCTGGTCCGAAGATACGCGCCTTGCCCATCCCCTTCCAGCAAATTTCAGAAAAATCCCAGGCTGGGCGCGCAACGGCTGTGCTTGGCAGGATCAAGGCATTGCCTGCACTCACGCGGTCATCAGAAACCCGCAAAGTGTCAATACCAGATATTCAGCACCAGCGCCGGTTCGCGGATTTTGCCCTCGAACTGGCCGATCGCACTGGTGACGAACTTGATCTCGATGTCTGGATTGGCGTCCAGCCATTCGTTGATCTGATTGTCCATGAAATCCATGCCCTGCTCGGAAAGCTTTCCGTGGAAGGTGCGGACGCGGACCGCGCCGGTTCCATGGACGTGCGTGGCACGCTTCCAGGTGCGCTCCGCTTGGGCGGGCGCCACCCCGAAAGCGCGAATCTTGGACACGGCTGAAGTTTCGCCATCGCTGGGTTCGACCAGGCTGATGGGTTCCAGATCATCGCCGTCATCCAGCGGGATGGGATCCAGATCGATGGGATCGTTCTCCATCGGTTTCAGAGGTGGCGGCTGAAATTGCGGCGCCTGGGGGTGAAGTGCGTCGTTCATGGCTAGCCCTTTCTGTAGAAGGCTGATGTGTGCGCCCGCAGTATACCGCGAAATTGCTCTCCCAGGTAAAGCAAAACGCCGCCGGCGGACCCGCGGCGTGTGAATATCGAAGTAACTCCCGCTCAGCAGAGCAGTTGTGCAGCCGACTGGATTTTCTCCGGAAGGGTCGCGGTCAGCCGCTCAAGGGTTGTCTGCTCCAGGTGCAGCGGATCGAGGGTGCGGAGGGCAATCTGCTGTCGCTGGGCAGTGAGGGGAAAACCATCTTTCCGCTGGGCGCACAGCGTATCGGCTGTGAAGACGACCGCCGTGAGCAGGCGCGTGTCCTCGGGCAGTTCTTCAGGGCGGTGATGATACCCTGCCACCTGCTGGCAGGCGCGGGGGAACTTCCAAAGTTCGGTCATCGCCTGGCCGAGCTGCTGATGATCGAATCCCCCATAGACCTCGCGCTCGACGGCGCAGAAATCGGCATCCTCCGCCACGGTCCGCTCGCAGACCTCTCGCAGTTTGTCTGGCCAGACCTGCAAGGCGACCAGCATGCCGATGTCATGGATCATCCCCGCCAGAAAGGCTTCTTCAACGATCGGCAGCTTCAGTTCCTTCGCCAGTTCACGCGCTGCCACCGCCACCGCGATGCAATGGGTCCAGATGTCGCGCGGCGCATAGCCCTTACAGAGCCTTTTGCCGGTGAACAGTTGTCCGAGGCTGGCAGCCACGGCGATGTTCTTGACGGCATTCAACCCCAGCAGCACGATCGCGCGATCGATCGAGGCGATCTGGCCGGGCAGGCCGTAAAACGCGCTGTTGACGACTTTCAGGATGCGCGCCACGAGGGCTGGGTCATGCGAAACGAGCTGGTGAAGCTGGGCTGCAGAGCTGCGGGGATCTTCGACTGTCGCTACGATGCGCGCTGTCACCTCGGGCAGGGTTGCAATGGCAGTCACCTGGCGCACGGCATCCTGAATGATCTGGTTCGACTCGGCGAGTACGGCGGTCATGCAGCAATCCCTCCAACAGCGTTAAACTACCTGTCTTATCGAAACGGAACGGCTGGAACTTAATCAACGGCCATGAAACCGGACAGATTCTGGGACGCATGCAGGGCTATCGGACCTTCTTGTCTGTCGTGACGAGGGGATAATAAAAAAGGACCGCAATGGCGGCTGGCCAATGCGGTCC
The DNA here is from genome assembly GCA_964606625.1 of uncultured Tepidisphaeraceae bacterium. Taxonomy (GTDB): domain Bacteria; phylum Planctomycetota; class Phycisphaerae; order Tepidisphaerales; family Tepidisphaeraceae; genus CALEKX01. The sequence goes on from CAZSJB010000306.1 coordinate 4,391, forward strand.
TTTGAATCGAGGCAAGCTCGAGCGACGAACTTACTTGAGCTCGACCGTCGCGCCCTGCTCTTCCAGGGCCTTCTTGAGCTTCTCGGCCTCTTCCTTGTCCAGACCTTCCTTGACGGTCTTGGGGGCGCCTTCGACCAGATCCTTGGCTTCCTTGAGGC